>NZ_JAOQBX010000005.1:0-125361 GCF_044902225.1 Lactobacillus sp. 23-2
GAAAGTAAGACACCTCAGAGACGATGAGGTAGATAGGCCGGGAGTGGAAGAGCCGTGAGGCTTGGAGCGGACCGGTACTAATCAGTCGAGGACTTGACCAAAGCGAGGCAATCCGGTTTTGTCTTGGATGAGAGTATTCAGTTTTGAGCGTGCAAGCTCAAAGAAGATAGTGCGGTGGCAGTGGCAAGAAGGATACACCTGTTCCCATGCCGAACACAGAAGTTAAGCTTCTTCGCGCCGAAAGTAGTTGGTGGGAAACTGCCTGCGAGGATAGGGCGCTGCCGCGCGAAGCAAGAGTCAGACGGAAGTCTGGCTCTTTTTTTGCTCTTTCTATTTGGAAAAGATATATAATATAAATGAGGCAGAAGCAGCGTGTTGCTCTGCTGATTGTTAATCGTGCAATGACCTTTCTATAGCGTTCCCCCTGGACGCGGACAGCAGCAGGCTGACGAATTGTCAGTCTGCTGCTTTTTCTTTGCCCCTGTGTGTTTTCTTCTTTCTTTTATCTCTTTTATATTTTATATTTTCGCTCATTTCAGCCGAAGAAAAGCCCCGGTGCAGGGGGCACCAGGGCAGCAAAGCTATTGGAAATAACTGATTGAGAAATAAGTTGGAAAAATAGAGATAAGTATGGAAATGAGATTGGAATTTACATGAAAGAAATTTAGCTTATAATAGATACAAAACTAAAATTAAATAAGTAATCAAACAGCTGAATAAGATGATTACGAAGGATCAGATGGCTACCGACAATTCTGGCAGGGAAATTTCCGCGCCGTCGATGACGGTCCGCAGGCGCCGGCAGCCATCGCTGATTTGTTCGATCGTTGACCCGGTGAAGTTGACCCGCATCCCGTTCTTGATATCGCGGTTGGGGTAGAAGTTTTCAGATGGCACGTAGATCAAGTGCTGGTCTGGCACTGATTGCTCCCAAAGCATGGAAGTCGTGTCGATTTCCGGGTTGAGCTCGATCCAGAAGAAGAAGCCGCCTTCAGGGTGGCTGAGCTTGGTGCCGGCTGGCAGATTCCGCTTCAGGTCTCTGTACATGGCGTCAAGCTTGGCTCGGTAGAGGTCTTTCAGCTTTTCGATGTGTTGGTCCAAGTCATTGTTGGCAATATAGGAATCAACCGTTGCGGAAGGAATGTAAGGCACTTCCAGGTCTTCAGCCAGCTTGAGGCTGGTCAGCTGCTCCTTGATCTCAGGACTGGCTACCAGCCAGCCCAAGCGGAAGGCCGGGGTCAGGATCTTGGAGAAGCTGGACAGGAAGATTACCCGTCCTTCAGTATCCAAGCTCTTGATTGATGGCAGGCTTTGGCCGTGGTAGCGCAGATCCCGGTATGGGGTGTCCTCCAGAATGACGAAGTCGTACTTGTTGGCCAGTTCGACCAAGCGCTCCCGCTTCTTAAGCGACATGGTAATCCCGGTTGGATTGTGGAAGTCAGGCACCGTGTAGAACAGCTTGATTTCCGGGTGCTCCTTTAAGATTGCCTCGAATTGGTCAAGGTTGGCCCCGTCGCTTTCCATGCCGACTTGGTAGTAGCGCGGCTCATAGGCGTCAAAGGCTGCCAGGGCGCCGATGTATGATGGAGCTTCAACGGCCATGGCATCGCCTTTGCCGATGAATAATTTGGCTACGAGCTCGATCCCTTGCTGGCCGCCAGCGGTAAGCATGACGTCGTCAGCAGTCACATGGTCAATTCCCATCTTGTCATGGGCTCTGGCTGCCAGGTATTCGCGCAGGCGCTCGGGCCCTTTAATGTCATGATACTGGAAGGAATGATTCATTTGCCGGCAGATCGCGTCTTGGTAGGCAGCGGTCAGTTCCTTGGCTGGAAAGAGCTGCTCATCCGGGCAGCCGCCCCCAAAGGAAATAGTGTCCGTGAAATTATTGTCCGGAAAAAGTCCGACCAAACGCGACTGGCTTTTGGTATCAATCCGGCTGGCAAATAAGTTTTCTAACATGATTGTTGATTCTCCTAAATTTTATCGTTTTCGTCTTTGCTTTTCGCTGATTAGTTTGCTTGCAAATAGCTTTTTTCTTTTTCTTTTTGTGCTTGGCTATATTATAATTGCTTTGTTAGCAAGAATAAAATTCAACTTATTTCACTTTGAATGAAATCTGTTCAAGTTAGGAGAGTTAGATGCTGCCATTTCCATATTTGGTTTTCAGAACCGTCATTGAACAAGGGACTTTTTATAAGGCGTCAGTCGTCTTAAACGTGACCCCTTCGGCAATCAGCCACTCAGTCAACCAGCTGGAGACTGAGCTGGGCTTTCCGGTCTTTATCCGTTCCCGGACTGGGGTTAAGCTGACGCCTGATGGCAAGAAGATCCTGCCGCTGATTCAGGAAATCATCAACGACCAAAACCGCTTGGAGCAGGTGGCCCAGCAGATCAAGGGCCTGGACACGGGGCTGATCCGGATTGGCGCCTTCTCATCGGCCTGCATCAACTGGCTGCCGCCTTTGATTCAAAACTTTGAAAAGCAGTTTCCCAAGGTGAAGATTGCCGTCCGCCAGGCTGGCTTCAACGAGATCACCCAGGCAGTCAAGAGCGGCCAGCTGGACTTGGGTTTCACCATGATGCCTGAAAACGAGCAGGGGGTTGTCAGCGAGAAGCTGCTGGAAGACGAAATCTACTGCATCGCGCCCAAGAACTTCAAGACTGAGACCGGCATTTCCGTTGGTCACCGGGATCTGGAAAACTACAACTTTATCCTGCAGCAGGGCGACTACGACTTGGATACGAAGGCGGCGTTAGACCACTATTCCATTCAGCCAACGGCCATTCAGTTCTCCATCGACGACCAGTCGATCGTGGCGATGGTAGAAGCAGGCTTGGGCTTGGGAATTCTGCCAGCCCTGGCCTTGCAGAAAATGCAGGGGGAAGTGCAGATTCTGCCATTCAATACCCCCTTCTTTAGAAAGATCGCGCTCGTAACCTCCAGCCAGCAGCGCCTGGCACCGTCGACCAAGCAAATGATCAAGAACGTCCGCGAGTTCGTCAAAGAGAAGTATCCTAGCGGCGTTTTGACGATTGATGCCGCGCGAAGATAGCAGGCGGAAATATCTCTTCAACAGAAAAAGCAGATCGTGAGATCTGCTTTTTTCGGTATATAGATTTATTTTCCGCTTGCCCCGTAGTTGGAAAGGACGCGGGCACTTGGGTCGTTGACGCCCTTGAGGGAGTCCCATGACCGGTTTGGCATCCAGAAGTCTTTGATCCAGTCGGCTTTTCCCGGGAAATATTCCTCGAAAATGTCGCGGTAGAGCAGGGATTCCTTGGTAAACGGGGTGCAGTATGGGTACTTGTCCTTAGCACTGGCCAGGTCCGCGTCAGTGTACTTGCCGTCAGCATATTCCTTCAAGTCGTCGACCATTGAGTGGCCCACGGCGTCTGAGAAGGCGGCCTTTTCCCGCATCAGGATGTCCTCTGGCAGCCAGTCGCCCTCAGCAAAGGCCTTGCGCAAGAGGTACTTGCCCTTGTGGTAGTGGTTCATCTTGAGGTCAGGATCGATGCTCATCACGTATTCGGCAAAGTCCCGGTCAGCGAAAGGTACGCGGCCTTCCAGTGAGTTGGCGGAAATGCAGCGGTCGGCCCGGAGCACGTCGTACATGTAGAGTTCCCGCAGGCGCTTGGCCGCCTCTTTTTGAAATTCTTCGGCGCTTGGGGCGAAGTCGGTGTACTTGTAGCCAAAGAGCTCATCGGAGCATTCACCAGTCATGATGACTTTCAAGTCGGTCGCTTCGTGAATCCGCTTGCAGAGGATGTACATCCCGATTGAGGCCCGGATCGTGGTAATATCCCAGGTTTCCAAGGTGTAGATGACTTCTCTGAGGGATTTGAGCACGTCATCGCGGGTCATGATGAATTCGGTATGGTCGCTGCCGAGGTAGTCGGCCACTTCTCTGGCATATTTTAAGTCAATCGGGTTCTTGTCCATCCCGATGGCAAAAGTTCTGATTTTCGCGTCTTCTGGCAAGAGACGGTCAGCGATGGAGCAGACCAGGGAAGAGTCAAGCCCGCCGGACAAAAGGTAGCCGACTGGGGCGTCAGAAGCCAGGCGCTTGTCCACGGCCTTGATCAAGAGGTCGCGGATGGTTCTGGTGGATTGGTCAAAGTCATCGGTTGCCATCTTGGAGACCAGATCTGGGGCGTGGTACTCGACAAACTTGCCCTTGGCACCGTCGTAGTAGTGGCCTGGCAGGAAGGGGTGGATCTCATCGCAGAGGTCAAGCAGCGTCTTGCCAGTGGAGGCGAAGGCCAGCTTGCCTTCTTTCTTGGTAAAGCCGTAGAACATTGGCCGGATGCCGATGATGTCGCGGGCCGCGTAGACCTTGCCGCTCTTGTGGTCGTAGAGGACAAAAGCGAATTCCCCGTCCAGCATCTTGACCATAGTGTCAATCCCGTACTTGCGGTAAAGCGGGATCAGGACTTCACAGTCGCTGCCGCTGGTGAACTGGTAGTCGGTTTCCAGGTTTTGCTTGAGTTCAGGGTAGTTGTAGATTTCACCGTTGCAGACCAAGGTGCAGTCGAGACATTCAAACGGTTGCATCCCTGAGTCGGACAAGTCCATGATAGCCAGGCGGTTAAAGCCAAAGGTGATCCCTTTTTCGTCAAAGACCCGGGTCATGTCTGGGCCACGGTCTTCGTTTTTGGCTAAAGCTTCGTCAAAGGTCTTGAGTGAAAATTCTTTTGAATCGACTGCTAAAAATCCGCACATGGTAGTTTCCTCCGTTTGGTAGATGTGATGAGTTGAACAGCTGCATTAAATAAAAAATGAAGAAGCGGGAAAATAGAAAAGCCTTTCGCCGCCCGGTATCCTGAGATACAAGGGACGAAAGGCTTTGGTTCCGCGGTACCACCCTAATTGCTCCCTGCACGCGGGGAGCCTGCTTATCAAGTACTAACATACTCGACTGGTGGTAACGGACCAGCAGACGGCTGAGCCTACTTTGCGGAAGGCATTTGGGTCAGCAGCTCTTGGAAAAAGTGTTTTTCAGCAAAAGCAGGGTCTACCGGCTTTTCACTGCCGCCGGCTCACTGCAAGAATGCTTCAGCTTACTCGTCTTCTTCATCGCTTTTTAATTAATTACTCATATTTTAACCTGAAGGCTGAAAATTGCAAGCTTTTTTTAGAAAAATCTCTGGCTTTCCGCTGAAAACGCAATGAAAAGGTCTTGCATTAGCTTGTAACAGGCTCTTAAGTCCTGTTATAATAGATCAAGCATGATAAAAATGGCGCATAGCGTGCAAAATTGCTGGCTGCCTGCTTGTTTGGCCGGCATGGGTGCAGAGCCGCTGAGTCTTTTTATTGAATGAACACTACTAAGTACAAAGAAGGTATTATATGAACGGTAAACAATTAGTCGCTGAAGCCTTGCAGGCAGTACTGCCTGACTGGTCAATGGACGAAGTTGAAGCAAAGATCGAACGTCCAAAGGACGAAAAGCTGGGGGACTACGCCTTTCCAGCCTTCACTCTGGCCAAGACTCTGCGCAAGGCGCCGAATTTGATCGCTGCTGACCTGGCAGACCAGATCGACAAGAGCAACTTTGAAAAGGTGCAAGCCGTTGGCCCTTATGTCAACTTCTTCTTGAACAAGGGCAAGGCCGGGGCGGCAATCCTGCAGGAAATCCTGGCTGATCCGGAAAACTATGGGGCCCGCGACTTGGGGCATGGCCGCCAAGTCACGATCGACTACTCCTCTCCGAACATTGCCAAGCCAATGGGGATGGGGCACCTGCGTTCAACCGTGATTGGTGAAGCGATTGCCAGAATCTTGGAAAAGGAAGGCTTCAAGCCGGTCAGAATCGACTACTTGGGTGACTGGGGCACCCAATTCGGAAAGATGATGGCTGCCTACAAGATGTGGGGCAATGATGCCGACATCAAGCAGGACCCAATCAACACCTTGTTGTCATACTACGTCCGCATCAACCGTGAGGCGGAAGAACACCCGGAATACGACGATGCTGGCCGCGAATGGTTTGCCAAGCTGGAAAACGGGGATGCGGAAGCAACCCGCTTGTGGAAGTGGTTCAGAGAAGTTTCCTTGGAACGGTTTAAGAAGGTCTACGACATGCTGGACGTGCACTTTGACTCCTACAACGGGGAAGCCTTCAGTGCCAAGCTGATGGATGAGCCAATCCAAATCCTGCGCGACAAGAAGTTGCTGGTCAAGAGCCAGGGGGCTGAAATCGTTGACCTGGACAAGTACGACCTGCCACCGCTGCTGATCATCAAGAGCAATGGCACTACGACCTACATCACCCGGGACCTGGCAACCGCCATGTACCGGAAGCAGACTTACGACTTCTTCAAGTCAGTCTACGTGGTCGGCCAAGAACAGGAAGTCCACTTCAACCAATTGAAGGCCTGCCTGAAGGAAATGGGCTTTGACTGGTACGATGACATCGTTCACGTCAGCTTCGGGTTGATGAGCTTGAACGGGCGAAAGATGTCAACCAGAAAGGGCAACGTGGTCAACCTGGAAGACGTCTTGAACGAATCAGTCAAGCTGGCCCGCCAGCAGATCGCTGAAAAGAATGCCGGCCTGGCCAATGCTGATGAAGTAGCCAAGGAAGTCGGCATCGGCGCGGTCATCTTCCACGACTTGAAGAACTACCGCCGCAACCCAATCGACTTCAGTCTTGAAGAAGTCGTCAAGTTTGAAGGTGAGACCGGCCCTTACGTGCAATATGCTAGAGCCCGCGGCGAAAGCCTCCTGCGCAAGGGCGGGATCCGCGACTTCTCCAAGACGGATTTGTCCAAGATCGGCAGCGAGGAATGGGACCTGGTTTCCTTCATGGGCCGTTTTGGCGATGTCATCCAAAGAGCGATGGAGCAATACGATCCATCATTGATCGCCAAGTTTGCTTTGGAATTGGCTAAGCGCTTCAACAAGTACTACGCTCATACCAGAATTCTGGTCGACGACGAGGCTAAGGAAGCAAGACTGGCTGTCGTACAGGCTATGAGCAATGTCTTGAAGGCTGCCTTGCAGATGCTGGACGTCAAGGCGCCAGACGAAATGTAATGGCCGCCTGGCCCAGATGAAAAATTCCGAAGCTGGCTAGGTCTGTGCTTCGGAATTTTTTTACCTTAGTTCGTGTAAATATTATTAAATTGCTATCTTTTTCCTTTGCTTTCTTAAGAACGGATTAAGTGCTCATCGGATCTTTAAATAACAACTTTTACTTAGTTAAAAAGTGCGCTAGAATTAGAGAGACGTGTGTTTGTGCCATAATTAAATTACAAGAGAAAGGCAGAAGTTTTCTCTGGTGATGGCTGCGTGCAGCAAGTGAAAATAGAGAAAAGATAAATGAGTTTGGTAATAATCTTCAATAATGTATGAGCGAGGTTATATAAGATGAACTACAAAGAGCGCCGTCAGCTAATCTATGAACTGATCCAAAAGAACAAGGTCGAGACCCAGGAGCAGCTGCTTGGCTTGCTGAAGGATCAAGGCATTTCTGCTACCCAGGCGACGATTTCCCGGGACATCCACGCCCTGCACATTACCAAGGTGCCAGGCCAGGATGGCCGGAGCTATTATGCCAAGGCTCCAGCAGCCGTGGTTGACAAGGAGTTCCAGCTCCGCCAGGCCGTGGCTGAACGGGTGGCGACGGTTTCCTGCGTCCAGTTTATGGTTGTGATCAAGACCAGCATGAAACTGACTTACGCGCCTGTTTTGGCGGGAATGATCGATGACCTTGAAGATGAAAGCATCGTTGGTACCCTGGCTGGGACCGATACTTTGCTTGCTGTCTGCAAGGACGAGGCCAGCGCCCAGAAATTTGCCCAGTCGCTGCAGGCGGTATTGACTGGTCGCGTCTAGAACGCGATGGAATAACGGGATTGATTTGATGAGCAAGATTTCTGTGTACATGACTGGCGGAATTGCCGCTTATAAGGCCGTCATGGCCGTCAGAGGACTGCAGAAGGCCGGCCACCAGGTTCGGGTGGCGATGACCAGGAACGCGGAAGAGTTCGTAGGCGCCAGCACCCTGGCTGCCTTGACCAAGACTCCGGTCCTGGATGATCTGTTCGCGGACAGCAGGCGCGACCAGATAGCCCACATTGAGCTTGCTGACTGGAGCGATCTGGCCCTGGTATTGCCGGCTGACGCCAACGTCCTGGCTAAGATGGCCAATGGCCTGGCGGATGATGCCGTGTCAACCACGCTTTTGGCCTGCCACTGCCCAAAATTAGTGGTACCGGCAATGAACGAGCACATGTGGAAGAATCCGGCTACCCAGCGCAATCTGGCCTTGCTGAAGGGCGACGGGGTCAAGGTCTTGGAGCCAGCCAGCGGCTTTTTGGCTGAGGGCTATTCCGGCAAGGGCCGGATGCCAGAGCCAGACCAGATCGTGGCCTGGGTGCAGAGCTTTCTGACCCAAGGCCCGCTCTCTGGCAAAAAGATCGTGGTCACCGCCGGCGGTAATTTAGAGGCGATTGATCCCGTCCGCTTTATTGGCAACCATTCAAGCGGGAAGATGGGCTGCTGCTTCGCGCGAGCAGCGGCGCAGATGGGGGCGGAAGTTACCCTGATTTACGGGAATGTATCCGTCGCGCTGCCGCAAAATGATCGCATCCGCCTGGTCAAGGCCTTGTCTGCCAAAGAGATGCTCCAAGCGGTGCAGGCGGCTTTTGCCCAAAGCGATGCCTTGATCATGGCGGCCGCCGTCAGCGACTGGACTCCAAAGACTGCAGCTGACCATAAGCTGAAGAAGCAGGCCGGCGTGGATGAGTTCCACCTGACTCTGGTCAAGAATCCGGATATCTTGCAGACGGTCGCTGCCGGCAAGCGGGAAACGCAAGTGGTCATCGGCTTTGCCGCTGAAACCAATGACCTCCTGGCCAACGCCCAGCGGAAGCTAGACAGCAAGGGGGCGGACTTGATCATTGCCAACGACGTCTCAAGCAATGCTTTCGGCGCTGATAGCGACCAGGTCACGCTTTTGACCAAGGGCCAAGCGCCAGAGTCTTGGCCAAGAATGTCCAAGCAGGAAGTCGCTGAGCGGGTTTTGACCCGCCTGGCGGAGAAAATCTAAAGAGCATGAAGCAAGAGTCTTTCATCGTCTTGATGAAAGACTCTTTTGTTTTTTTCTGAAATCGGCTGCCCTAACTTAACCGCTTTCATATATAATATGAGTTGAACAACCAGTAAATTATAGAAAGAGGACACATCATGGAAGAATTCGATTTTTCATTCGTTAAGGGCAGCGACCTGCTCAAGGATTTCAGCGGGGATATCGACAAGGTGATTGACTTTTACAAGCAGGGTGAATACAACGAAATGATCTTCAACGCCCGGCGGGTGATTGAAGGCTTGGCGGCCAAGCTGGTCGAGCTTAACGGCCTGCAGAATGACAGAAATTCCGGCTATGGGCTGTCGGAAAAGCTGGCTGCCCTTAGAAGCGATGCCAAGTACCCGGCGCGGATCATGCGCTTATTTGACCGCTTGCGAACTTATGGGACCATTGCCGTGCACGCAACGGCCAAGATCGATGCCTGGAGCGCGCAAGTGGCTTTGATGAACTTCCACGACCTGCTGGCTTACATGGTCAGCTTCCATGAGCAAAAGCGCGTTAAATACGCGGATATTCTCCTGAATGGTTTCGTCAGAAAGTAATTTGGCTTAAAATAGAACGGTAATGCTCGGCAAGAGCTGAAAATAAATAAGAAAAGGGTGGCGAAGAAGCTTAATGGAAAAAATTGACGCGCACCTGCATCTGGTCCGCGATTTGGCCAGCTACAAGGGAATTGGCCGCAGCAACGCCTTAGGCAACGGGGAGGTCATCTGGGATGATGGCTTCAAGACCCGCTTGTTCCCAGCCGGCTGGGGGGCGGACTCCTTCAGGATGGACCAAGCCCTGCAAGTGCTGGCGCAAAACGACGTATCCAAGGCCGTTCTGCTCCAGGGAAGCCTGTACGGCTTTCAGAACTATTATTCCTGGCAGGCGGCCAAGAAGCATCCAGACCGCTTTATTGCTGCCTTTTCCGTTGATCCGTTTGCTGACGGGGCGATGAAGATCGTGGACCGGCACGTCCGGGACCTGGGCTTTCGGATCATGAAGCTGGAAATCAGCCAGGGCGGGGGCCTGATGGGCTATCATGAGGAATTCCGCCTGGATGCTGATCCGCGCTGGGAGGAAATCTTTGAATACATCGCCAGATATCCTGGCTTCGTCGTGGCGATCGACTACGGGGACGCGGGGCAAAAGAGCCACCAGCCCGAAGCCATCGCCCACTTGGCCCAAAGATACCCGCAGCTGGACTTCGTCGTCTGCCACCTGTCCTTCCCCAAGCCCGGCAAATTGGCTGAGCTGGCCAGCGAGCTGCGCCTTTTGAGCCGCTTTGACAATATTGCCTGTGATCTGGCGGCTTTGCAGGATATCGCCCAAGAGACCAATTATCCTTACCCCTTCTGCCAGGAAGCCGTCAGCCTGGGCAAGGACATCCTGGGCAGCCAGCGCCTGCTCTGGGGGAGCGATGCCCCTTGGTCAGCCACTTTCAACCGCTATGACCAACTGGCCAGCTGGCTGCAAGACGCGGAAATTTTTTCTGAAAGAGACCTGCACGCGGTCATGTATGCCAACGCGGAGCGGATCTACTTCAAGCCAGACAACGTAAAAGCCATGCGCGAGAGCGCGGACCCGCTGGTTGATTGATGCTAAGGAGACAAAAACAATTATGGCAATTCCAATGATTTTAGTGGCCGGGATCGCGGAAGAGCGCCTGGACGAGTTGAAAAAGTACTGCCAGGTCACGGTCGGGCCCAAGCATGCTGGGGCGGACTGGTATCAGGACCACATCCAGGGCTATGATGGGCTGCTGGCAGCCAATATCAAGGTTGACAAGGCGTTGATCGATGCCGGCAAGCAGCTGAAAATCATCACCAGCTGCGGGGTCGGCTTTGACCATATCGACGTGGACTACGCGGCTTCCCAAGGGATCGTCGTTTCCAACTGTCCGGTATCCGTCATGCAGCCAACGGCTGAGATGGCCTTTACCATGCTGCTGGGCTTGACGCGCAAGATCCATATTTATGACAGCGCCATGCGCTTTGGCAAGTTTCTGGACACCAGCCAGGTTCAAAACCAAGGGCAAAGCCCGATGGGCAAGACCTTGGGGATCTTCGGCATGGGGCGGATTGGTCAGACTTTGGCCGGCTATGCCAGGGCCTTTGGCATGAGCGTGCTCTACCACAACCGCCACCGCCTGTCTGTTGACAAGGAGCGGGAGATCGGGGCCAGCTACGTTTCTTTTGAAGATCTCCTGCGCAAGTCCGACTACTTGAGCCTGAATGCTCCAGCCACGCCAGAGACCTACCACGTGATCGACCAGGCGGCTCTGGCTTTGATGCAGCCGACCGCTTTCTTGATCAATACGGCCAGAGGCAGCTTGGTCGATGAGGCCGCCCTGCTTGCCGCCCTTAAGGAGGGGCAAATTGCCGGGGCTGGCCTTGACGTGTTTGAGAATGAGCCCTACTGCAATCCGGAATTCCGCAAGCTGGACAACGTCATTTTGACCCCGCACGCTGGCTCTGCTACCAAGGAAGCGCGCCGGAACGTCCTGAAGGAGGCGACCAACAACCTGGTCTCCTTCCTGGTGGAAGGAGTGCCGGTCAACCGGGTCAACTGATTACCTGGTCAGAGGCAAAAAAGTGATGATTGTCACTTATTTTGTTAATCTTTTTAAGAAAAAACATGCATTTTTGAGCTAATTGCTATAAAATACTAGGTAGATAATAATTAAATTTCGGTACAGGAAGACGCGGGCTGCAGTTCCGCGCCTTTTTTTGCTACTATAGAGAAGGTTATTGCTCATTTTACTTTTAAGGAGGGGTTGGCTTGCTGGATCCGCTTGCGGTGCTAAAGAAATATTTTGGCTATGACAGCTTTCGTCCGGGCCAAAGGGAAACGATTGAGATGGTGCTGAGAGGGGAAAACGTCCTGGCCGTCATGCCGACGGGGGGCGGGAAGTCCATCTGCTACCAAGTGCCTGCCTTGATGATTCCCGGCACTACGGTCGTTGTCTCGCCGTTGATCTCCCTGATGAAGGACCAGGTCGACAGCCTGCGCGAATACGGGATTCCGGCCGCGGCCTTGAACAGCACGACTCCGCAGGAAGAGGTCAACCCGATTCTGCGGGCCTGCTATGAGGGCAAGATCAAGCTCTTGTACGTGACCCCGGAAAGAATGGAGCTGGACTACTTCCGCTACCAGCTGAACTTTCTGCAAATCAACCTGGTGGCGATCGACGAGGCCCACTGCATCTCCCAGTGGGGGCATGACTTCCGTCCCGCCTACCGCAAGCTCAAGGACGGCATCAGTGCCCTGCATACCCGTCCCAACGTTCTGGCCCTGACGGCCACGGCGACTGAGGCGGTCAGACGGGACATCAGCCAGCAGCTGGACATTCCGCCGCGCAACTGCGTCATCACTTCTTTTGAGCGCAAGAACCTTTCCTTCAAGGTCGTCAACGCGCCAAAAAACACCCGGGCCTATATCGTCAGCTACCTCAAGCGCCACCAGGGCGAAGCCGGGATCATTTATGCCAATACCCGCAAGAAGGTGGAGGGGCTGACGGAATTTCTGCAAAAGCTGGGCTTTGAAGTGGCCGCTTACCACGCGGGGATGTCCAATGAGGAGCGGGCAAAGGTGCAGGATGACTTCCAGTATGACCGCGTCCCCTTGATCGTGGCCACCAATGCTTTTGGCATGGGAATCGACAAGTCCAACGTCCGCTTTGTCCTGCACGCCAATTCGGCCAAGAACCTGGAAGCCTACTACCAGGAAGCCGGCCGGGGCGGCCGGGACGGGCTGGAGAGCGAGGCCGTCATGATCTACCATCCCGCCGACCTGCGGCAGTTCCGCTGGTTTATCGACAATTCCGAGGGCAGCGACAGCTACCGGGAGGTGCAGTACCAGAAGCTGCAGACGATCGCTGACTATGCCAGCACCGACGACTGCCTGCAGCAGTTCATCGTCCGCTACTTTGGCCAGGACTGCCCGCCTTGCGGCAAGTGCAGCAACTGCTTGTCAACGGGCGACCGGGTCGACGTGACTGAAGCCGCCAAGCAGATCATTGGCATGGTTTATGACCTGGATGGCCGCTTTGGCAAAAAAGTAATTGCCCAGGCCGTGACGGGATCAAGCGTGAAAAAGATGGCTGAGATTGGGGCCGACTCCTGCGTCCACTATGGTCTGCTCAAGGGGATGAAGCAGACGGAAGTGGCCAGCTTGATTGACTTCATGGTTTCCAAGGGCTACTTGGAGCTGGCTGGGGACAAGTATCCGGTCCTGCACGTGACCAACCGCGGCTGGGACGTCTTAGACGGAAAAGCCTTGGTCAAGCGCAAGCAGGAGCCGCGGCCTGAGGCCGCTTCCGCTTTTGCGGCAAGCTCTGGCAAAGATCAGGAACTCTTTGAAAGGCTGCGCCGAAAGCGGCGCGCCCTGGCCCAGAAGAAGAACGTGCCCCCGTTCGTTATTTTTTCCGACCTGTCCCTGCGCGACATGGCTGCTAAGAAGCCGCAAACGGATGCGGACTTTCTGGACTGCAGCGGGGTCGGTAGCGCTAAGCTGCGCAACTACGGAAAGACCATGATGCGGGTCATCCGGGACTACCTGCGGGAATGAAAAAACAGCTTTTTTCAACAAAGCGTAACCTTTCCAGAAAAAAGCTGTCTATTAAGGTGAAGAGCAAAAAACTGTCAGATGAAGGCTCATCTGACAGTTTTTGTTTTACAGCAGCTTGGCATTCTCGCACAGGGCGTCGAAGTGCTTCCAGAACTTGTCGTAGTCGGCGGAAGTGACCAAGGTCATTGGCCGGCCAGCTTCGGTCTCAAAGAAGCGGGCGGCCCGGTCGCCGTCGGTGTAGACGTCGCTCTTAGTCTCGCGGGTCGTGACGATTTCCGGGAACAGGGCGCTCATGGCGGTCAGGACGTCCCACAGGTAGTAGGTGGTGTCGACTTCAAAGGAGTTGACCAAAGCGTAGACGTAGCCCAGGAAGTCAAATGCCGGGTACTTGCGGTTTGAGGCGAAGTGCTGGCGCATTTCGTCAGTCAAAGGCAGTTCTTCAGTTGATTCCAGGCCAACCTGCTGGATCTTGATCTTGGAGTCCCAAACCGTCTTGCAGGCTTCTGGATCCCACCAGGCATTCCATTCCTGGGTGCCATCAGCGCATGGCATGTAGACGTTGCCGTGGCCGTTCAGAGAGCCCCCCATCCAGTAGAGCTCTTCGATCTTGTCCTGGATGCTTGGGTCAACTTCCAAGGCTCTGGCCAGGTCGGTCAAAGGACCGGTGAAGACCAGGGTAACCGGGCCGTCAGCGGCCTTGATCTTGTCGATCATGTCCAAGTGGGCCGGCTTCTTGGCTTCTGGGGTAGTCACGGTGCCCTTCTCGTTCAAGATTGGGAAGTGGTCAACCGTGAAGGAAGAAACGCGCCAGGCTTCTGGAAACTGGTGGACGGCGCGGGAGTCTGAGCGGGCAACTTCCAGCTTGTCACCGCGTTGGTTGAAGCGGTCGATGATCTTGCGGGAAGCGGAAACGCCAGGCTCAACGTAGCCGTCGGCGTCGGTAACCCCGACCCCGATCAGCTTGATGTCCGGCGCGAGCAGCATCAAGAGCAGGGCGGTAAAGTCGTCCATGTTGCTGTCGTGGTTCAAGTAAAAGTTCTTCATAAAATCTGGCCTTTCATATAATTGAGTTACAAGCTTATTATAAAGGAAAACGCAAAATAACACACCGATTCTGGCTAAAAAATAATGATCTTGTCCAGTATCCGAACAAGATCATTAAAAAACAGATAAATGTTGGCTACTTTTCCTGCAGCTGACTGTGCCAGTAGCCGTAGGCAAAGTAGATGAGCAGGCCGATGACGAACCAGATTCCGGCCACGGTCCACATTTCCTTGGACAGATGGCAGAGCATGAAGATGGAAGCCGTGCCTGACAGAATTGGGACGACTGGATAGCCTGGCACCTTGTAGCCGTCGTTCTTTAAGTCGCTTCTTCTTCTGAGCAGCAGGACGCCAAAGGAAACGAAGGTAAAGGCCAAAAGGGTCCCGAAGTTGACCAGGTTGGCCAGCTGGTTGACGGAGAAAATCCCGCCGGAAACGGCGATGATGGTTCCGACCGTCCAAAGCGCCCGCTGAGGGCTGTTGTGCTTGTCGTCCAGCTTGGCAAAGAAATGGGGCAAAAGGCCATCCCGCGCCATGGCGTAGACCAGGCGGGAGCTGGAGTAGATCATGGTGATCATCATCGTTGCCATCCCCAGCAGAATGCCGATTGACAAGAGCTCGGCCAGCCAGTCCTGGTGGACCAGCTGCAGGGCAAAGGCCACCGGATTGGCCACGTCCAGCTTGGTGTACTTGACCATCCCGGTCAAGACTAAAGCAACCAGCATGTACAAGATGGACACGATGCTCAAGGTGCCGATGATCCCTTTGGGCATGTTTTCCTGGGGGTTCTTGACTTCAGCCGCTGACGCGGAAACCGCGTCAAAGCCTAGGTAGGCAAAGAAGACCGTCGTGGCCCCCTTGATGACCCCGCTCACCTTGTAAGGGAGGAAGGGATGGTAGTTGGCTGGCTTGATAAAGAAACAGCCGACCACGATGAAAAGAATGACGATCGCTACCTTGACCAGGACGGCCACGTTGTTGATCTTGACCGAGGTCCGCATCCCTCTTGAGAGCAGGAAGCAGACGATCAAGACGGCCGAGATGGCCACGATGTCAAAGTAGACGCCGTGACCCAGGTCCATTGGCCCAGAGATGCTGGCTGGCAAATGCAGGCCAAAGGGCTTGATAAAGGATTGGAAGTAGCTGGAGAAGCCGGCAGCGCCAGCCGCCACGGCCAGCATGTATTCCAGGATCAGAGCCCAGCCTAGAATCCAGCCGACGATTTCCCCATAGACGATGTTCCCATAGGAGTAGGCTGAACCGGCTACGGGAATGGCTGACGCAAATTCGGCGTAGCACATGGCCGAAAGGATGCAGACCACGGCCGCGAGCAGGAAAGAGAGGGCAATCCCCGGACCGGCCTCAGTAGCCGCGGCCGTCCCTGGCAGGATGAAGATCCCAGTCCCGATGACGGCCCCAATTCCCAGGGCAATCAGGTCTCTGGCCGTCAGTGAGCGCTCAAAGTGCTGGTCTTCGGCCAGCAGGTTTTGGGCGTGCTCTTTTCTAAACAGATGCATAGACAATGTTTCCACCTTTTCTTAAATAATGATAAAAGATTATAATATTTTATCATTATAACCTTGAAAGCCCTTCCCTGTCAGCAGGAAATCTTGCTTTTCCATAAAAAAGCCTCTTATAAGAGCGGAAATATGTAAAGTCGTCCAGTTTCATGGTAAAATTGCCTGCGGTGATCATTAAACATTATTAGGAAGGGGAATTTTCCGTGGCTAGCCAATTGATCGAAAACAAGCTCAAGCTCCTGCCAGAAAAGCCGGGCTGCTATTTGATGAAGGACGTCAACGGCGCCGTCATCTACGTGGGCAAGTCCAAGAACCTGAAGAACCGGGTCCGCTCTTATTTTAAGAGCACCCAGGTCGGGCGGCGGGCAGAGCTGGTCAAGAACATTGCCGACTATGATATCATCGTCGTCGGCTCAGATAAGGAAGCCTTTTTGCTGGAAATTACCCTGATCAAGAAGTACCAGCCCTACTATAACGTTGCCCTGAAAAACGGGACGGGCTATCCATATATCGAAATCACCAATGAACGGGACCCCCAGACCAAGCTGACCTCCATCGTGCGCAAGGACAAGGGCTATTATTTTGGCCCTTATCCCAACGTCTACGCCGCCCAGGCGACTTTGAAGTTCATCCAGAAGGTCTTTCCCCTGCGCCACTGCACGGGCTATACGGGCCGGCCATGCCTTTACTACCACATGGGCCAGTGCCTGGGGGCCTGCTGGCGCCAAGTGCCCCAAGCTGAGTACGCGGCCCAGATCAAGAAAATCAAGAAATTTTTGAACGGGGATATCCAAGAGGTCAAGAAGAGCCTGACCGAAAAAATGGCCCAGGCCAGCGCCAACTTGGAATTTGAGCGGGCGGCTGAGATCCGCGACCAGATCAAGTATATCGAGGAAACGGTGGAAAAGCAGAAGATCATCTCCAACGACTCCACCCAGCGCGACATTTTCAACTACTATGCCGACCGCTCCTGGATCTCCATCCAGGTCTTCTTCTTGCGCCAGGCCAAGCTGCTCAGGCGTGAATCCCACATGTTTCCTTTGACTGACGAGACGGACCCGGAAGACGAGTTTATGTCCTTTATTGCCCAGTTTTACGGGCAAAAGAACCGGGTCAAGCCCAAAGAGGTGCTAGTGCCCCAGGGCTTGGACAACGCCAGCCTGTCCGCCGCCATCGGCCTTGCCGTCAGAAGCCCGCAAAGAGGGCAGAAGGCGGACTTAATGAAGATGGCCAAAGACAATGCCAAGCTGAAGCTGGACGACAAGTTCCGCTTGCTGGAATTGGGCAACCGCAAGACCAAGGGAGCCCAGGAGGAAATCTTCCAGGCCTTGGGCTTGAAGTACGGTCCCTTCATTGAAAGCTTTGACCACTCCCACATTCAAGGGGCTGACCCCGTGTCCGCCCTGGTCGTCTTTAAGGACGGTGAGCCATATAAGACCGGCTACCGCAAGTACAAGCTAAAGGGTGAGGTCGAGCACCAGAACGCGGCCGATGAAGTGGGCAACACCCGCGAGGTCGTCCGCCGCCGCTACTCGCGCCTGCTTAAAGAGCACAAGCGCCTGCCGGACCTGATCCTGATGGACGGGGGGCAAATCCAGGTTGAAGCCTGCGAGGACGTTCTCAGAAACGAGCTCAATCTGGACATCCCGGTTGCCGGGATGGTCAAGGACGACAAGCACCGGACCAACCACCTGCTTTACGGGGATCCGTTCAACGGCCAGCCTTTCAAGCTGATCCCGATGGATCCAAAATCCGAGGGCTTCTACCTGATGACCAGAATCCAGGATGAGGTTCACCGCTTCGCGATCACCTTCCACCGGCAGACCCACGCCAAGAACTCCCTGGTCAGCCGGCTGGATTCAATCAAGGGCATTGGGCCCAAGACCCGGACCAAGCTCCTGCGGGAGTTTGGCTCCTTGAAGAAGATCAAGGAAGCCTCAATTGAGGACTTGCGCCAGGCGGGCTTGACCCTGCCGCAAGCGCAGGCGGTCAAAATTTCCCTGTAATTGCCCTTTAGCTAAGGGAAAAAATAGCTTATCATTGTTAATTAGCGATATTACGACACAGAGAAAGAATAGGTAACAAAATTATGCCAACACCATCAACTTTTGTTGATCAAACCAAAATCGAAGTGCAAGCCGGCAAGGGCGGCGATGGCATGGTGGCCTTCCGCCATGAAAAGTTCATGCCTAACGGCGGCCCAGCCGGCGGCGACGGGGGCCGGGGCGGCTCCATCATTTTTGTCGCTGACAGCGGCCTGCGGACCCTGATGGACTTCCGCTACCGGAGAAAGTTCAAGGCCCAGCCGGGCGAAGACGGGCGGATCAAGGCCCAATACGGCAAGGCAGCCAAGGACCTGCGTTTGAAAGTGCCGGTCGGGACCACGGTTTATGACTTTTTCACGGGCGAATTGATCGGCGACTTGGTCAAGCCGGGCCAGGAACTGGTCGTGGCCAAGGGCGGCCGGGGCGGCCGGGGCAACATCCACTTTGCCACCAGCGTCAATACCGCGCCGGAAATTGCTGAAAACGGCGAGCCGGGCGAATTCCGGACCCTGCGCCTGGAATTGAAGGTCCTGGCTGACGTCGGCCTGGTTGGCTTCCCATCAGTCGGCAAGTCAACCTTGCTGTCAGTCGTCACCAAGGCCAAGCCAAAGATCGCGGCCTACCAGTTCACGACCTTGAAGCCAAACCTGGGCATGGTCATCCTGCCAGACGGCCGGGACTTCTCCATGGCCGACCTGCCAGGCCTGATCAAGGGGGCCAGCCAGGGGGTTGGGCTGGGGATTCAGTTCCTGCGCCACGTTGAACGGACCAAGGTCATCCTGCACATGGTCTCCATGGATCCAAACAATGGCCGGGATGCCTTTGAAGACTATGAGACCATCTTGAGCGAATTGGCCCACTACTCAGAAGCCGACCTGTCCAAGAAGCGCGAGCTGATCGTGGCCAGCCAAATGGACATTCCAGGTGCTGACGAGAAGCTGGCCCAGTTCAAGCAGGATTTAGCCGAGCACGGAATCAAGAGCCGGGTCTATGAGCTGTCCTCAGTCACCCACCAAGGGCTGGACCAGCTTATGTCCGCTACGGCCAGCCTGGTTGCCGAAGTGGCCGAGCAGCAGGCTGAGGAAGAGGCCAAGCAGGCAGCAGAAGAGCCAGTCAAGACCAAGACCTACAAGTACCGCAAGCCTGAGAAGCTGTCCTTCAGCATCGAAAGACTGGGCGAGCACGAATTTGAAATCCACGGCGAAGAATTGGAGCGGCTGGTTGCCATGACCAATCTGGACCACCAAGACGGAGTAATGCGGCTGGCCCGGAAGCTGAAGAAGCTGGGCGTTGACGACGAGCTGCGGGCCAAGGGGGCCGTTGACGGCGATGACGTCTACATTGGGGACTTCAGCTTTGAATTCGTCAGCTGATTGTCAGGACAGAGAAGAAAAGATTATCTAAAATAGAGAAAGAAACAGCTAAAGGCGATAGAAATGAAAAAAAGGTATATTACTGGCTACGCTGGCCTGCGTGCCTTAGCCGTAATTGGGGTCATCCTGTACCACTTGGACCCCAACCGCTTTGGCGGCGGCTACCTGGGCGTGCCCGTTTTCCTGATCTTGACGGGCTATCTGGTGACTGACCAGATCATGGCCGCGGTCAGGAGGCAGGGTTATTTTGACGTCAAGGCCTTCTACCAGCGGCGCTTCAAGCGGATCTATCCACCGTTTTTCGCCGTGTTGTGGGGAACGGCGGCCTATATTGTCCTCTTTCAGAGAAATCTGCTCAGCAAGCTCTGGCAGATCATTCTGACCAACCTGCTGGGCGTCTATAACTGGTGGCAGATCTTCAACGGGCAAAGCTACTTTCAGCGCTTTGCCAACAATGAGTCTCCGTTCACGCACTTGTGGACGATCTCCATTGACTGGCAGTTTTACCTGCTTTGGCCTTTGCTGATGGCGGTCTTGTGCAGCCTCTTCAAAAAGCGGCGGACCATCTTCTGGATTCTGCTCGGCCTGTCGGTTGTCTCTGGCCTGGAAATGGCTCTGCTCTTTAAGCCGGGCGTTGATACCAGCCGGATCTACTACGGGACGGATACCCGCTTCTTCTCCTTGGGCCTGGGGGCCGCCTTGGCCCTCCTCTGGCCCTTTGAGGAGCTGGATGGCCGCTTTGACCAAGCTGATGCCCGCATCTTGAACTGGACGGGGTTTGCGGCTTTGGGCGGAATGCTGGTCTTGATGTTCAGCCCGCTCATGAACGCCCAGACGGCCTTTCCTTACTATGGGGGGATGTTCCTCTTCAGCATTTTGACGGCGATTTTCGCGGCGGTAATCGCGGCGCCAGTCGGCATCTGGAACGGCCTGCTGACCAACCCGGTCTTCAATTGGATCGGGTCCAGAAGCTATGAGATCTACCTCTACCAGTTCCCGGTCATGATCTTTTTTGAAGACAAGATGACCAACCTGGCGGACCATGTCCTGGCCTACCGGCTGACGGAATTGGCCTTGATCATGCTGGTGAGCGAAGCAGCCTTCCGGCTGGTTGAGCGGCCGGCCAAGGATTTTGCCTGGGCCAGCGTGCCTGGGCACTTGAAGGCCATGGTGGACAAGTCCAACAAGAATTACCGCTCCCGCGGCCTGACGGCTTGCTTCACCCTTTGCTTCGTCTTAGGGACAGCCGGCATTCTGGCTTCGCCTTTCGTTAAGGCGGACAATACCAAGGATACCCAGCTCTTTAAGACCATCAACAGCAATTCCAAGAAGCAGGCGGAAATGAACCGCAAGGCAATCGCGGACTTGAAGAAACAGCAGGCCCAAAAAGCGGCTGCCAGCCAGAAGCAAGCCAGTGCCAAGTCTGCTAAAAGCAAGTCCAAGCCAAAGAAGTTTGCCAAGCCGGTCAACCGCGAGTTTGAAAAGTACGGGATTTCTCAAAATGACCTGCAGATCGCGCAAAAGCTTGGCGTCACGGCGGTTGGCGACTCCGTAATGGCTTCTTCAAGCGACCTTTTGCATAAATTGATGCCCAACGCCATCATTGACGCGGCTGTCTCCAGACAGGCCGACACGGCGATTTCGCTTTTGCAGGAATATGCCCAAAAGGGCGAGCTCCAGCAAAAGGTCTTGATTGGCCTGGGGACCAACGGTCCTTTCACTGACGGAGAGGTCAAGCAGATCATGCAGATCATTGGCCCTAAGCGCCAGCTGTTCTGGATCAGCGTGCACGTGCCAACCCGCTCTTGGCAAAATCAGGTCAACGACCAGCTCCAGCAGGAGGCCAAGAAATACAAGAACTTCCAGGTCATCGACTGGTACGGGTATTCAGCCAGTCATCCTGACTGGTTCTACGGGGACAAGACCCACCCCAACGATTTGGGGCAAAACTACTACAGTGCCTATGTCGTCAAGCACATCTGCGAAAACGGCTAGGCTGAATTAAAAAAGCAAGCAGCTATCTGACATTTTTGTCGGATAGTTTTTATTAAAAGAAGAATAGGGATTAAATGGAACTTGAATTTTTGGGAACATGCTCAGGCCAGCCCTCAAAGCTGCGCAACGTGTCCAGCCTGGCCTTGAAGCTGCTGGACGAACTGAATGAGATTTGGCTCTTTGACTGCGGGGAAGCGACCCAGCACCAAATCCTGCGGACCAATATCCGCTTGCGCAAAGTGACAAAGATTTTTATTTCGCACAACCACGGCGACCACATCTTTGGGCTGCCGGGTCTCTTGTCGACGCGCTCTTTTCAAGGAGACGTCGGTCCGTTGACCATCTATGGGCCAGCGGGAATTGAGCAGTTCGTGCGGACGGCTTTGCGGATTTCCAAAAGCAAGATCTCCTACCCAATCAAGTTCGTCACTCTTGAAAAAGGCGGCAAGCTCTTCAGCGAGAATGGGTTTGAGGTCTATACCGAAAAGCTGGACCACCGCATCGACAGCTGGGGCTTCAGGGTAGTTGAGCCCAGCCGGCCAGGCGAGCTTTTAATGGACAAATTGGCCGAATTTCACGTGCCAAATGGGCCATTGCTTGGTAAACTAAAGAGGGGCGAACAAGTGGCCCTGGCAGATGGAACGGTCTTAAACGGCAAGGACTTCCTGGGACCGGCCAAGCAGGGACGGGTAGTCACGATTATCTATGATACCCGTTCAACGCCATCTATCCGCCAGCTGGCCGACCAGGCTGACGTCTTGGTTCACGAGGCGACTTTCGATGCCAGTGAGAGCAAGCTGGCCCGTGAATACTACCACTCAACCTGTGTTCAAGCGGCTGAGACAGCGCGTGCCTGCCAGGTAGGGCAGCTTTACCTGACGCACGTCTCAGCCCGCTATGTGGGACCACTGGCCAGCCAAATGGTCAGTCAAGCGCGCAAGATCTTCCCAAAGACGACGCTCGCCAAAGATTTAGACTGTTTTGTAATTCCAATGAAAGGTTAGCGAGTAAAAATGAGTGATTCTTTACGCAACAAAGTTGTCGTGGTGACTGGGGCCAGCTCCGGCATTGGCCGGTCCATTGCCCTGGAAAGCGCCGGGAGAGGGGCAACCCTGATCCTCCTGGCCCGCCGCCAGGAGAAGCTGGACGAGATCGCGGCTGAAGCCAGAGAGCTTTCAGGCTCAGAAGCTTTTGCCTTTGCGACTGACCTGGGGGACGCGGACCAAATCGAGGCCAGCTTCCAGAAGATCGTCAAGTCGGTCAGCCACATTGACTACCTGGTCAACGCGGCTGGCTTTGGGAAATTTGCCAGCTTCATGGACAGCGACATGGCTGACGCGGCCAACATGTTCCAAGTCGACGTCTTAGGCTTGATGTACTTGACGCGCTTGGTTGGCCGGGTGATGATGGACCAGCAAAGCGGCCAGATCGTCAACTTCGGCTCAATCGCCGGCAAGGTGCCGACGGTCAAGTCCGCGGCCTATAGCGCCGCCAAAGCAGCCGTCATCCAGTTCTCCAACGTCTTGCGCCTGGAGCTCAAGCCATTTGGAGTCAAGGTGATGACGGTCAACCCAGGCCCGGTCTACACCAACTTCTTCAACGTGGCCGACCAATCAGGGGAATACCTGAAGAACGTGCAAGAATTCGTTTTGGACCCAGATGACGTGGCCTGGCAGGTGGTTCACTACTTCGGCAGCAACAAGCGCGAGCTCAACCTGCCGCTGAGCCTGGCGGCAGCCGCCAAGCTTTATGGCTTGTTCCCGACGATTGGGGACTATCTTTCCCTGCAATTTGCGTCCCGCAAATAAATCACCCATGTTTTCCTTGATTTATTTGTTTGACAATAGTATTATTTAATTACTTGAGTATTTCAGGTCAAGGACCTGGTACCGTGATTCTACAATAAAGGAGATCAGTTATAAATGGCAGTTCCTGCAAGACATACTTCTAAGCAAAAGAAACGTTCACGTCGCGCTCACTTGAAGCTCAGCGTCCCAGCAATGCACTACGATGCAACTACTGGCGAATACCGCTTGAGCCACCGCGTATCCCCAAAGGGCTACTACAAGGGTCGTCAAGTGTTGAACGAAAACAACGCTAGCGATAACGACTAATCAAAAGACACCTGTATTTCTGGTGTCTTTTTTTATGCAAAAAATTAGAGCAAGGATCGAGGAATAGGGAAAATGAAATTAGTGTTTTTGCACTCTAGCGACACGCACGGCTATCTTTTGCCAACGGACTACCAAAACGATGGCGAATATGACGCGCCATTCGGCTTAAGCCGCGTGGCCAGTGCCATCAAGTCTGAGAAGGCCAAGTGGGGGGAAGACCACGTCATCGTAACTGATGCCGGCGACTGCCTGCAGGGGTCGCCGCTGGCTGCCTATGCTCACGGCTCCAAGAACCTGGACAACCTGGCCCGCTTCACGGCGGCCTACAACGCGGTCGGCTATGACGTCCGCTGCCTGGGCAACCACGACTTCAACTTTGGCCAGGACTACCAGGCCTACTACGTGGACAACAACAAGGCTCCCTTCGTCAACTGCAACATCCTTGACCAAGCGACCCAGGTGCCAAGCCTGGGCCGGGACTACGTGATTCTTGAACGGGACGGCGTCAAGGTCGGCGTCTTGGGAATTACGACCCAGTACATCCCCCACTGGGAAGCAGCTGACCGGATCAAGGGCCTGGATTTCAAGTCGGCTTTTGACCAGATCAAGCACTTTGCCAAGATCATCAAGCCCCAGGTTGACCTCTTGGCCGTCCTTTACCACGGCGGCTTTGAAAGCGACTTGGAGACGGGCAAGGCAACTGAGCCGCACAACGGGGAAAACGAAGGCTACCGGATCCTGACTGAGATTCCGGAAGTGGACGTCATGCTGACAGGCCACCAGCACCGGCGCTTGAACGTGATCAAGGACGGCAAGCCATGCGTGCAGCCGGGCTACCGGGGCGAAGCCATTGCCGAGGTTGTCTTCGACCTGGACAAGACCGCTGATGGGGTCAAGATCAACAAAGTGGACAGCAAGCTGATCGATACCAAGGACTATGAATCAGATCCAGAGATCGTCAAGATCGTCAAGCCGCTGGACCAGGCCACCCAAGCTTGGCTGGACCAGCCAATCGCCCAGCTGGACGAGCCGGCGCCAATTGCGGATGCCAACAAGGGGAGAATCGAAGGAGCGCCCTTCATCAACCTCCTCCAGCAGATGCAGCTCTACTTTACTGATGCTGACGTCTCAGCCACGGCCGTCATGAACGACCGGGCCAAGGGCTTTGGCAAGACGGTGACGATGCGGGATATCCTGCTCAACTACCCATATGCCAACCAATTGGTCCGGGTTAAGCTGACCGGCAAGCAGCTGCGCCATATCGTGGAGCATACCGCGACCTTCCTGCGCAAGGATGCAGACGGGTCAATCCACTTTATTGACCGCTACATCAAGCCAAAGCCGGAACTGTATCATTTTGACGTCTTCTACCCGCTGGAATACGAGGCCGACCTCTCCAAGCCAGAAGGCCAGCGCCTGACCAAGCTGCTCTTGCATGGCCAGCCGCTGGATGACGACAAGGTCTACCACCTGGCCGTCAACAACTACCGGGCCAACGGCGGCGGCTTTTACCCAGAATACAGCATGGACAAGATCGAATTCACCTTGGACAAGGACTACGTGCAGATGTTCAGCGAATACCTGACCCATGGTCCAATTCACGTGGATACCAAGAAGTACTACCGCTTTTATTAATATTAAAAGGCCAGAACCGTAAGTTAAGACATTAACTTTGGACAAGGCCTTAGGACGCTCATCTAATTTAGATGAGCGTTTTTTGCTTTAGGCAATCGAATGTGGTAAAAACGCCGCAAGGCAAGACCTTACTTAATGACATTGCCCGCGCTCAGGGCGCTGGCTTTTTGGTCTGCTTGCCAGCTTTGGTATACTTAAGTGGAAGCATTATTTTAACAAAAAATCAGGACTGAAAGGAGCAAGCAATGACGAAGATCAGACCAGGAGAGAGCGTCAAGGTCCACGGGCGGGTGGTCAAGAGCCACCTGGCTAATTTCGTCATGGGCGAGGAGCTGGCCCGGCTGCAGGCTTTGGAAAAGCAGCAGGGTTTGCCGGTCCATGCCCGCCCCTATGCCTTTTTGACGATCAGCCAGGCTTTCGTGCTGGCCAAGGGGGCAGAGCAGACGGCCGGCGAGGCCGCGGTCAGGGCCCTTTTTCGTCCTGATCCCCAGGACTTGCAGGCTGGGAACTTCTTTACGGGCGAGGCCAATGCCGGCATCTTGCCCTGGGTCGCCAAAAATGAGGGCGGACGCTTGAAGCAGCTTTTTGGCCAAGGAGAAATCAAGGCCGGAAGCGAGGTCACCTTGAACCTGACGACGACGGAAAAAGGCTTCAACTTGACCGGGGTGGTGCTGGAGCAGGCTGACCAGCCCGCCCAAGCTGCCTTTCAGCCTAAGCCGGTCGACGTCAAGATGCTGGTCAATGACACGGAGATCCCGCTGCACGACTACCAGGTCTACGCGATGAACTTCATCATTGAGCACCCGTATTGCGGGATCTTTTTGGACATCGGCTTAGGGAAGACCTTGACCACGCTGGCGGCCTTGCAGGAGCTGCGGCAAAAGGGGATGTCCGGCCACATCCTGGTCATCGCGCCCAAAGCAATCGCCCGCTCGACCTGGCAGGATGAGCTTGCCAAGTGGCAACTGCCTTTTAAGACCCAGTCCTTCGTGGTTGATGAGCAAGGCCGCAACCTGACTCCGAAAAAGCGCGGCGAGCTCTACCAAGACGCGGTCAAAAAGGCCATGAAGAAGGATTGGCAGATGTACTTCATCAACCGGGAAATGGTCGTCAACCTGGTTGAGAACTGTCCTTGGGTCTTCAAGACCGTCGTCATCGATGAGTCCCAGTCCTTTAAGTCGCCCACCGCCAAAAGATTTAAGGCGCTGCGGCGGGTGCGGCCCAAGATTGACCGGATCATTGAGCTGACGGGCACCCCGGCGCCAAACTCGCTTGAAGACCTGTGGTCGCAGATCTACCTGCTGGACCAGGGCCAGCGGCTGGAAAAATCGATCACGGCCTACCGGGAAAAGTATTTTAAGCCGGGGATGATCGTGAACAATCACCCGGTGCAGTGGAAGATCATGCCGGGCAGCGAGCAGGAGATCTACCGGAAGATCGACGACATCGTCATCTCTATGAAAAACTCGACCATCAAGCTGCCGCCGCTGACCCAGGTGGAAGACACGGTCGAAATGCCGCCGCGGGCCCGGAAGGTCTACCAGGCGCTGAAAGAAGACCAGCTGGTCCAATTGACGGGCGGGCAGGAAATCACGGCTGAGAACGCCGCCGTGCTGGCTGGCCGCCTGCTGCAATTGGCGACCGGGGCCATTTATGAAGAGGATGGGGTCAATTACGACACGATTTTTGACGAAAAACTGGCGCGCTGCTTCTATATCACGAGCAACACGCCTTCGCCATGCCTGGTGGCCTATCATTTCAAGTCGGATGCCAAGCGCCTGCTGGCTTATTATGCCAAAAATGACCAGGAGGCGGTCGTGTTTGATGGCAGTCCGGCCATGGTCAGAAAATGGAATGCCGGCAAGCTTCCAGTCATGCTGGTCCAGCCGGCCAGCGCGGGGGCGGGATTGAACCTGCAGGAGGGCGGCCATACATTGGTCTGGTTTACCCTGCCTTGGAGTTTGGAGCAGTACCAGCAGATGAACGGCCGCCTTTACCGGCAGGGACAAAAAAAGCCCGTCATCATCCACCATTTGCTGACTAAGGGCACGATTGACCGGCACGTCCTTGACAGTCTCCGTCATAAGGACATGTCGCAAAAAGCGCTCTTGGCCGCGGTCAAGCGGACGATTTAGGCTTTTGAACTGGATTGTTTGCTTCAGCTCTTTTTGAAGAAGAAGCTGGTCAGCCAGGCGGGATCCTTCTTTAAGCGCCAGTAAGCGTAAAGGCTGAAGAGGGCGCTGCCGGCAGCGTCGGCAAAGAGGTCGCCCATGGTGTCCATCAAGGCTGCCCGTCCGGGCAAGTCCCGGCCCTTGGCGGCGTAGCGCTGCAGGTCCAGGGCAAAGAAGCTGTCGACGCTGAATTCATAGAATTCCCATAAGACCCCGCAGAAGACGGCAAAGGCGATCCCATAGAGGCAGAGAAAGGCGGGCGAGAGGCGGCCGGGCTGCTTCTGCAAAAGGCCCAGGACGGCAAAGCCCAAGCCCAGCAAGAGGGCGCCGCTGATCAGGTGGAGGAACTTGTCCCAGTAGGGGATGTAGTAGAAGCGGTAGGCGTCTCCCAGGTAGATGGCACAGTAGATGAAGGCCATAAAGAAGAAATAGAGGAAGGTCGGCAGCTGGAAGCGGAAGATCCGGCTTAAGAAGGCCGGGACGAGCACCAGCAAGAGACCGGCGGCCACTTCCGCGGCGACCAGGCTGTACTTGCCCTGGTGACCGATCAAGATCTTCCAGGCCGTGCTGCATAAGGAGATGGCCATTGAGGCCACCACGAAGTAAAAAGTGATTCTGACAAAAGTTCGGTCTTTTTGCATTGTTTACTCCAAAGATTGATCTTTTTCGTGATGTTTGCTCTGATTTTAGCATTTTTCGCGAGAGCAGGCGGGAAAAATGCAAAATTGGCCGCATTTATCTGACTTTTTGCGGATTTGTATTAGAATAAAGACACGGAAACAATTTTATCTTTGAATGGAGGCCTATGTATGGATTTAAATGAAATTTCCAAGCAAGCGGAAAAAGCCACCCGGGAAATCGTCGAAGCTTCCCGGATCAAGGCGGGCCAAATGTTTGTCGTTGGCTGCTCATCCAGCGAGGTATTGGGGGAGACGATTGGGACCAATACCAGCACGGACGTGGCAGAAGCCTTGTATAACGGCATCAGCAAGGTGCTTGACGCCAAGGGCATCTACCTGGCGGCGCAGTGCTGCGAGCACTTGAACCGGGCTTTGGTCGTCAAGCGGGCAGCCATGGAAAAATATGACCTGGAGCAGGTCAACGCCATTCCCCAGCCCAACCACGCTGGCGGGGCTTTCGCGACCGTAGCCTACCAGAAGATGGCTGACGCGGTCTTGGTTGAGGACATTCATGCCCGCGCTGAAGCCGGAATCGACATTGGCGGGACTTTGATCGGGATGCACATTCACCCGGTCGTCGTGCCGCTGCGGATCTCCATGGACAAGATTGGCGAGGCAAACATCATCTGTGCCCGCCGCCGGCCAAAGTACGTTGGCGGCAAGCGGGCCATTTACGACGAGCGCTTGATGTAGCGCTTTGATAGTGAGGCAGGACTAATTGCATGAAAAAATGGTACGAGAAATACCGCAAGCAGGGCAGGTACCTGCTGCTGGGCATCCTGGCCCTGGTCACCCTGGCCGCGCCTTGGAGCAAAAAAGCGGAACTGGGCGATCTGTTGGTCATTCCCTGGCTGCTCATCCTGTTTGAAGAGGCCAACTACTACCTGGCCAAGAAGTACCGGCCGCTGGCGGCAATCCTGCTAGCCTGCCTGCTGGACTTTTTAGCCGCCGCCTTGTATCTGGCCTACAATTTCTGGATCAGCGGCATCTGCTGAATGAGACCACAGCAAAAGAGCTCCAGCATCTAGCTGGAGCTCTTTTTGCGCGTATATTGGTGTATGTTTGATTGTGAACGTAGATGATCGATAGATCTTGATTTTTTGATACGCCTGTTTATTTTAACCCAATTCCTGGTTTCTCTTCAAGGCGCTGTTGATGGCATCGATCGTGGCGTAGCGGAAGCCGTCTCTTTCAAGGGCAACCACGCCGGCGATGGTTGAGCCGCCTGGTGAGGTAACGGCGTCGCGGAGCTGGGCTGGGTGCTGGCCGGTGGCCAAGACCATCTTGGCGCTGCCAAGAACGGTTTGCGCGGCCATTTCGATGGCATCCTGGCGGCTGAGGCCGTTTTGCACGCCGGCATCGCCCATGGCTTCGATGAACTGGTAGACGAAGGCTGGTCCGCAGCCGGCCACGGCTGTAGCTGCGTCCATCAGGCTTTCAGGAATTTCCACGACTTGGCCTGACTTGGCCAGCAGCCGCTTGAACAGGTCACGGCCCTCAGCGCTCTTGGCCGTGAAGCTGGTCATCCCTTCGCCAATGGCGACCGGGGTGTTGGGCATCATGCGGACCAGGTCATGGCCTGGCAAAAGCTGGGCCAGGTCACTTAAAGCCACGCCAGTGGCCATGGAGATCCAGAGGGCATGATTGTCGACAGCGCTACCCAAGTCGCTGATGACCGCGCCAACTTGATAAGGCTTGACGCCCAAAAAGACCACGTCGCTCTTGGCGGCGACTTCCTGGTTGCTGGCCAGCTCGCCGCCAATTTCTTCCTGCAGCTTGCCGGCCTTGACCGGGTTGTGGCTTGACAAAAGCAGGTCCACGCCGTCAACCTTGGCTACGGCCTTGGCGATCGCGCCGCCCATGTTGCCTAATCCAATAAAACCAACTTTCATGAAAAAAGACTCCTTTTCTTTTGTTCTGCTTGACTAGTCTCTGGTCTGCCCGTTGCCCTTGATGACGTACTTGTAAGTCGTCAGCTCCTTGAGCCCCATTGGCCCGCGGGCATGCATCTTTTGGGTGGAAATGCCGAATTCGCAGCCCATCCCAAACTGCCCGCCGTCAGTAAAGCGGGTTGAGGCGTTCACGTAGACCGCGGCTGAATCGATCATCGTGGTGAAGAGGTCAGCGGCGGCCGGGTCTTCAGTGATGATGGCTTCTGAGTGGTGGGTTGAGTGCCGGTTGATGTGGGCAATGGCTTCCTTGACGTCCTTGACCACCCCGATGGCCATGACGTAGTCCAGGAATTCCGTGTCAAAGTCGTCCGGGCCGGCGGCCTTGGCGTCTGGCAGGTACTTTTTGGCGGCTTGGTCAGCCCGCATTTCGACCCGTCCCTTAAAGAGCCGGTCCAATTTTGGCAAAAATTCGCCGGCAATGGCCGCGTCGACCAGGCAGACTTCAGCCGCGTTGCAGACTGATGGCCGCTGGGTCTTGGCGTTGTCGATGATCTTCAGGGCCTTTTCCTGGTCGGCGTCCTTGTTGACGTAGATGTGGCAGATCCCGGTCCCGGTCTCAATTACCGGCACGGTCGCGTTTTGCACGATGGCTTGGATCAAGCCTCTGCCCCCGCGGGGAAGGAGGAGATCCAGCTTGCCGCGGGCCGTCATCATTTCCTGGCTTGACTGGTGGCTGGTGTCCTGGGCCAGCTGGATGCAGTCAGGAGAAATCCGGCTTTGGGCTAAGCCGGCCTTTAAGGCTTCGACGATGGCTTCAGCGGAGTTGAAGGCGTCCTTGCCGCTTCTGAGCATGACGGCGTTGCCTGACTTCAAGGCCAGGGCGGCAGCGTCAGAAGTAACGTTTGGCCGGCTTTCATAGATGATGCCGATGACGCCAAAAGGAACGGACTTCTTGACGATGTCCAGGCCATTTGGCGTTTCGTGCTCGTCAAGCACCAGGCCGACTGGGTCTGGCAGGCTGATCAAGGCCCGGATGCCGTCAGCCATGCCCTTGATCCGGTCTTTTGACAGGCGCAGGCGGTCCAGCATGACGTCGGAAATCTTGCCCTGGGCTTTGGCCAAGTCTTGCTCATTGGCGGCCAAAATGCAGTCGCTGGCGTCTTCAAGGGCGTCAGCCATCTTGGCCAGGGCATCGTTTTTGTCCGCGGTCAGCGCGGTGTTGATCTCCAGCTTGTGGTCAACCAGGAGATCCAGCTGCTTTTGCGTGATTGATTCTTCCATATTGCGTTTCCTCGTATTTATGTCTTTATAAAGTAGTCACCCAGTCATCGCGGTGGATGAAGATCCCTTCAGGGTGGTTCTGGTCAAGAATTTCCAGCAGGACGGGCTTGGAGAAGCGGGCCTTGCCCTTGCCGATCAGCTTCTTGGACTGCTGGCTGTAGACTTCGACGATGTCGTCCTTCTTGAAGCTGCCTTGAATCTGCTTGATCCCGGAGATCAGCAGGGAAGAGCCTTCCTTGGCCATGGCGTGTACGGCGCCCTGGTCGATGAAAATGCGGGCGGCAGTTGGGGCGTAGAAGGCCAGCCACTGCTTCTTTTGGTTGAAGGCCTTGTCGTTGGCCGTAAAAAGGGTCCCCTGGTTGTCCTGGCTGACCGCTTCAATCAGGGCCTGCGAGTCGGCAGACGAACAGATGAAGACTGGCACGCCGGACTTGGTGGCCATGTCAGCGGCCTTGATCTTGGTGGCCATGCCGCCAGTTCCGTTGGCTGAGCCCGCCCCGCCAGCGATCTGGAAGGTCTTGGGGGTGATGTTCTCGATCACGGGGATCGGCTTGGCGTCCGGGTCCTTGCGCGGGTTGGCAGTGTAAAGGCCGGGCACGTCGGTCAAAAGGACCAGGAGGTCGGCCTTTAAAAGGGCGGCCACTTGGGCGGAGAGGGTGTCGTTATCGCCAACCTTCAATTCATCAACGGCAATGGTGTCGTTTTCATTGATGATTGGGATTACCTGGTGGTTCAAGAGCACGTTCAGGGCATTGGAGGCATTTTGGTAGCGGCGGCTGTCCGCGAAGTCGGACTGAGTCAGCAGGACTTGGGCGGAGACGATGCCCTTGGCCAAAAGATTGCGGGTGTACTCTTCAATCAACAGCCCCTGGCCAACTGCCGCGGCGGCCTGCTTGTCAGCCGTCTTCTTGGGTCGCTTGTCAAAGCCCAGACGTCTGAAGCCGGCCGCGATTGAGCCGGAAGTAACAAGGACCAGCTTGTAGCCCGCTTGGTGGAGCTGGGCCAGCTGCAAGGTGATCTTCTTCAGCTTGCCGGCGTCGAGGTCGCCCTCAGGCGTGGTCAATGAAGAAGTCCCTACTTTAAATACGATGAGATTGTCTTTCATTGTTGTTCCATTAACTTCCTTAAAATAACAAATTACTGAAGATATCATACCATTTTTTGCCTGTAATAATGGCTAAAAAGGCTGATTTGCCAATAAATCTTCCGGCAGCAAAAAAAGACCAGCCACTTTCGTGACTGGCCTTGCAAAAATATTGCGGTTATTTGCTGTATTCAGAGTCGTCCTTGACTGACTTGGCCGTGATCGTTGGAATAATCAAAGCAAAAAGCAGGCCAAAGATGGCACCGATGAGCAGCAAATGAGCCGGCTGGTATGTGTGTTGAACCAGGGGACCACCGATGAAACCGATGATGAAGGTAAAGACCATCCCCCAGACCATGCAGACAATGCTGCGTCCAATGTAACGTCCCATATGCTTTTCCTTCTTTCGCTAAGAATTTTAGCAGAACTCCGGTCCCTTTTCAACGGTTGCTCGGGGGACACTTTGCTATAATTGGAGCAAGAAGGAGGGTGAAAAAATGAAAATTGCCGCACTTGAGACCATGTCGGCCAATACGATTTTGTCCAGTCCCGTCAAGCCCAGGAATCTGGTCCAGGCCGCCAAGAAGCGGGGCTATGAAGCCGTGGCCTTGACCGACGTCGATTTCAGCTTTGGCCTGCCTGAATTCTACCAGGCGGCCAAGGAAGCCGGCATCAAGCCAATCCTGGGCTTGAGTGTCCGGCTAAGCGGTCTGGTGGATGACCAGCGCCGCTATGACCTGGTCTTTTTGGCCAAGAACCAGGCCGGCTATGAAGCCTTGATGCGCCTGTCCAGCGCGGCCTGCATCCAGACCGATGACTTGCAGAGCGACCGGGTGCTGACCCCAGGGCAGGTCAAGAAATATTTTCATGACCTGGTGGTCATCGTGCCCGCCAGCCCCGCCAGCGAGCTGCGGATGATGTTCGACCAGGGGATGAGCGTCGAGGAAGGCTGCCGCTACGTTGAAGCGCTGGCCGGTCTGCTTGACGAAAGCTGCGACCTCTACCTTGGCGTCTATGCCAGCTTGCTCTTGCAGGACTATGACGACTATGTCAAGCAGCTGGCCGCGGCCTTGGCGGACAAGAACGGGGACAAGGGCCCCAACTTCCAGCCAGGCCTGGTCGCCGTTGAAGACGTCCGCTACCTTGATCCAGAAGACCAGTTTTTGGTCAAGGTCATGGACGCGATCAAGCACAAGCGGGTCATGTCCAGCCAGGAAATCACAGAAAAAATTGCCGAAAAAGGCTCGCACGCCTTGGCGCCGGCCCAGGACTTGGCCGACCGCTGCCAGAAATACGGCTTGGAAGCAGCACTGGAGAACAGCTGGGTCATTGCCAGCAAGTGCCAGGCGGAAATTCCCTTCCAAAAACCCCAATTGCCGGTATTTGCCCAAAACGTCTGCCCGACTTCCGGGGAATATCTGGCCCAGCTGGCCAATGCCGGCTTAAAGCGGATAGCTGCCAGTTTGCCGCCGGCCCGGCAGGCGGAATACCAAAAGCGCCTGGACTATGAATTGCAAGTGATCCACCAGATGGGCTTTGACGACTACTTCCTGATCGTGGCCGATATCGTGGCCAATTGCCGGAAACAGGGGGTCTTGCTGGGACCAGGCAGAGGGTCGGCCGCCGGGTCCCTAGTGGCTTACGCCTTGGACATCACCAGGGTTGATCCCCTCAAGTATGGCTTGCTCTTTGAGCGCTTCTTGAATCCAGCCCGGTCAACGATGCCCGACATCGACTTGGACTTTACCAGCGAGGGGCAGAAAGTCGCGATCGACTACGTCTACCGCAAGTATGGGCAAGTCGCGCGGCCGGGCCAGGGGTCGGACCGGGTGGCCCGGATTCTGGCTTTGACGGCCCTGAAGGCCAAAAGCGCCCTGGACCGGGTGGGCGAGGTCTTTGGCCTGAAGCCCCCAGCGATCGCCAAACTCAAGCAGGCCATGGGCCAGCAGACCCGCTTAAAGCAGGCCTATGACCAGGAATTGGCCTTCAGGAGCCTGCTGAGCGCCAGCCCCTTGAACCGCCTGGTCTACCAGACGGCCTTAAAGCTGGAGGACTTGCCGGCCGACACCGGGACCCACGCGCCCGGCGTCGTCATCAGCCAGGACTCCCTGGCGGCCAGAACGGGCTTGATGAAGGGCAAGGAAAACCCCTTATGGACCGTGCAGCAGACCAAGGAGTACGTGGAAAAATACGGCCTGCTCAAGATCGACTTCCTGGTCTTGACCAACCTGGAGTTCTTCGGCAAGGTGGTCAACAGAATTAAGGCAGAAGGGGTCAAGCTGGTTCCGGAACAGATTCCTCTGGATGATCCGGCCACCTACCGGCTTTTTCAAAGGGGCCAGACCAGCCTGATCTTCCAGTTCGGATCAGGAGAGATGCAGAAATTCCTGCGCCAGCTGCATCCGGAAACCTTCGCTGACCTTTGTGCCATGACCGCCCTCTACCGGCCAGGACCCAAGGACAGCATCCCCGACTACATCGCCAGAAAGCATGGCAAGCAGGCCGTGGTCTATCCCGACCCAAGTCTCGCGCCCATCCTGCAGGAGACTTATGGCTACTTCGTCTACCAGGAGCAGATCATCCAAGCCGCCCAGGCATATGCGGGCTTCAGCCTGGCCCAGGCTGACATCTTCCGCCGGGCCATCTCCAAGAAAAACGCGCGGCTGCTCCAGGATGAGCGCCAGCGGTTCATCGAAGGGGCCAAGCAAATGGGCAAGAGCGCGGAGCAGGCCGGGCAGGTCTTTGACCAGATCGCCCCGTTTGCCGACTACGGCTTCAACAAGTCTCACGCCGTGGCCTACTCGCTCTTTTCTTACTGGGAAGCTTATCTGGAAGTCCACTTTCCGCGTGAGTTCTTCGTGGAGATGCTGGACCAGTCCCGGGGCAAGGACCGGGAACAGGCCATCAATGACGCCCGCCAGCTGGGCGTGGCGGTTTTCGGGCCAGACATCAACCAAAGCAAAAGCACTTTTTCCCTGGTCAAGGGCCGGATCTGCGTGGGCTTCAAGTCGATCCTGGGCCTCAGCCGGGAATTGATCGCGGCAATCACGGGGATGCCCAAGCCGATCACCAGCTTTGACGACTTTTTGGGCAAGCTGGAGCCGGATCTGCGAAAAGAGCAGGCCCTGCGCTCCTTGATTGAGGCCGGGGCCTTTGACAGCCTGGGCGAAGACCGCAATGAACTATTGGCCACTTTGAGCGACCGGCTTGACAATGCCAAGCTGTCCCTGGACAGCCCTATGCTCCAGCAGATCCTGTCCATCAAGCCTTATACCGGAGAAAAAGCCCGCCCGGACCAAAAAATCGCCATGGAGCTCAAAGCCATGGGCTTTACCGTGACGGTGCCGCTGCTGCTGCAGGCCAAGCTTAATCTGGGTCCGCGCTTTAAGGCCGGCAATTTTGCCCAATTGCCGGTGGGCGGCCGGGGAAACGTCATTGCCGAATACAAGGAAAGCCGCGATTGGGTAGCCAAGCGGGGCCGCAATGCCGGAGCTCCCGGGACCAATGCCGCCTTTTTTGACGGACAGAGCCAGGAATGGGTGACCTTGTTCCCGGAAGCCTACCAGCGCTACCGGCAGCTCTTAAAGCCTGGCGGCATCTACCTGCTGGACCTGGTCAAGAAAGTGGACAACTACAAGCAGCGCGAGTACAGCCTGGAGCTGCGCGCCTTGAAAGCCTTAAGCGGCAAGGAGATTGCCGCGGCCAAAAAGACCCGCGAAGAAGGGGAAGCCGTGACCGACATCCAGCAGCGGCGCGTTGAGAAGTACTTTGACCAGCACTACCAGGACATGAAGCGCCTGGCCGACTTCAGCTTAAAGGAAGAAGCCAACGCGATCGCCCAGCTGCGCTCCTTCAGGATCAAGCCCGACAAGCACGGGGAAGAGATGGCAACGACCATCTTTGCTGATTCGACCGGCTCCTACAAGGTCATGATCTTTGCCGAGCAGCTGGCCCGCCTGCACCCGGATTTGGTTCAAGGCGGCTACTACGTCCTGCGCCTGGAGGCGATCAAGGGCTATCCCGATCCCAGTCAGCTGGAATTCAAGCTCTACCAGCTCAAGCAGTTCCACCTGCGCTCGTGATCCTTTTGGCAAATTGCCTGGATGAAAGTCGTTTCATGGCTTTTTAAGTCGCCAGACCTGCAATTTTTTCGAAAATTTCAAGGGAATTTTGACTAGTCAAAAAGGCCCAGGCGGTGGCTTGGGCTTTGTAAGCCCTAACAGGTGAAAAATAGAAAAAATTCTACTTTCAAGCCAGATTTTACAAGACTTTAGCGGATAAAAATGTTATTATCTAGGTGATGTGAGATATTACACAATTTAGATCATGATGAGGTGAATTCATGAAACGGATTGGTATTTTAACTAGTGGCGGCGACGCCCCTGGTATGAATGCAGCCGTCAGAGCCGTAGCTAGAACCGCCATGGACAACGGTTTGGAAGTCTTCGGCATCAGATACGGCTTTGCAGGGTTGGTCGCGGGCGACATCTTCCCATTGGACAGTGAAGACGTAGCGCACAAGATCAACACGCCAGGTACCTTCCTCTACACTGCACGTTACCCAGAATTTGCAAATGAAGAAGGTCAGCTGGCTGGTATTGCACAATTGAAGAAGCACGGGATTGACGCGGTTGTCGTCATCGGCGGTGACGGTTCTTACCACGGTGCCTTGGCACTGACCCGCCGCGGCTTCAACTCAATCGGCCTGCCAGGCACGATTGACAACGACATCCCTTACACTGAAGCAACCATCGGCTATGACACGGCCTGCATGACTGCAATGGACGCGATCGACAAGATCCGCGACACTGCTTCAAGTCACCACCGGGTCTTCATCGTCAACGTAATGGGCCGCAACTGCGGCGACATTGCGATGCGGGTCGGCGTTGCCTGTGGTGCTGACGCGATTGTCATTCCTGAAAAGCCATACGACGTCAAGGAAATCGCGGACCGTTTGAAGACCGCGCAAGAAAGAGGCAAGGACCACGGCTTGGTTGTTGTCGCTGAAGGCGTCATGACTGCTGAAGAATTTATGGCCGAACTGAAGAAGTATGGTGACTTCGATGCTCGTGCCAATGTTTTGGGCCACATGCAGCGTGGTGGCACGCCAACGGTTTCTGACCGCGTGCTTGCTACCAAGCTGGGCAACGCAGCCGTTCACTTGCTTCTTGAAGGCAAGGGTGGCCTCGCTGTGGGCATGGAACACGGTGAAGTAACTGCGCATAACATCCTTGATCTGTTTGAGAATACTCACAAGGGTGACTACAGCTTGCTGAAGCTTAACTCAGAAGTTTCTAAGTAGGCTTCTGAATTCAAGCTTTGGCAAGAAAGTTGTTTTTTTAATTTTTTTAGGGAGATTTTTTCAGATGAAAAAGACTAAGATTGTTAGTACTTTAGGGCCAGCTTCAAACGATGAAGAAACTATTACTAAGTTGGTCGAAGCCGGTGCGAACGTTTTCCGTTTCAACTTCTCACACGGTGACCACGAAGAACACCTTAGCAGAATGAAGATGGTTCGCGATATCGAAAAGAAGACTGGCAAGCTTCTGGGTATCGCTCTGGACACCAAGGGTGCTGAAATCAGAACTACTGACCAAGAAGGCGGCAAGTTCACGATCAACACTGGTGACGAAATCCGTATTTCTATGGACGCCACTAAGGCCGGCAACAAGGACATGATCCACGTTACCTACCCAGGTCTGTACGATGACACCCACGTTGGTGGTACTGTTCTGATCGACGACGGTGCTGTTGGCTTGACTATCAAGGCCAAGGACGAAGAAAAGCGCGAATTGGTTTGTGAAGCTCAAAACACTGGCGTGATCGGCTCAAAGAAGGGTGTTAACGCTCCTGGCGTTGAAATCCGCCTCCCAGGGATCACTGAAAAGGACACTGACGACATCAACTTTGGTTTGGAACACGGCATCAACTTCATCTTCGCCTCATTCGTACGTAAGGCTCAAGACGTTCTTGACATTCGTGCCCTTTGCGAAGCTCACAACGCTTACTACGTAAAGATCTTCCCAAAGATTGAATCACAAGAAGGTATCGACAACATCGACGAAATCTTGCAAGTTTCAGACGGTTTGATGGTTGCTCGTGGTGACATGGGTGTTGAAATCCCATTCATTAACGTACCATTCGTTCAAAAGACCTTGATCAAGAAGTGCAACTCATTGGGCAAGCCAGTTATCACTGCTACGCAAATGCTTGACTCAATGCAAGAACAACCTCGTCCAACCCGTGCCGAAGTAACTGACGTTGCCAACGCCGTTCTTGACGGTACTGACGCAACCATGCTGTCAGGTGAATCAGCTAACGGCTTGTACCCAGTACAATCAGTTCAAGCTATGCACGACATCGACGTACGTACTGAAGAAGAACTGCACAAGCGCAACACTCTTGCTCTGCAACGCTTCGAAGAATACAAGGGCTCAAACGTAACTGAAGCCATCGGTGAATCAGTTGTCCGGACTGCTCAAGAATTGGGCGTTAAGACGATCATCACTGCTACTAGCTCCGGCTACACTGCTCGTATGATTTCTAAGTACCGTCCAGACGCAACTATCGTTGCCATGACCTTCGACGAAAAGATCCAACACTCATTGGGTATCGTTTGGGGCGTTGAACCAGTTCTGGTTGACAAGCCAAAGAACACTGACGAAATGTTCGAAGAAGCTGCCCGCGTAGCCAAGGAAAAGGGCTTCGCTAAGGACGGCGACCTCGTAATCATCGTTGCCGGCGTTCCAGTTGGCCAATCAGGCACTACCAACCTGATGAAGCTGCAAATCATCGGCGACCAAGTTGCTCATGGCTTGGGCGTAGGCAACGGCTCAGTTATCGGCAAGGCCGTTGTAGCCAACTCAGCTGACGAAGCCAACACTAAGGTTCACGAAGGTGACATCCTGGTTGCTAAGTCAACTGACAAGGACTACATGCCAGCTATCAAGAAGGCTTCAGGCATGGTCGTTGAAGCTTCAGGCTTGACCAGCCACGCAGCTGTTGTTGGCGTATCACTGGGCATTCCAGTTGTCGTTGGTACTACTGACGCAACCAGCAAGATTGCTGACGGCTCAACTGTAACTGTTGACGCACGTCGTGGCGCGATCTACCAAGGTGAAGTTTCTAACCTGTAATTCAGCGTTACAAAGTAGAAGAATCAACCTAATCAAGAAGAGTTCAGCTTTTGGCTGGACTCTTTTTTGCGCGCGGGAAAGATAATTCTTTCAATTCAGCAGATAATCACGTATACTTAGTATTTAGAATTATGTAAAGTTGGAGGTAGACAGATGCTGGGCGAAATCCGCACGGGAAAAATTACCAATGCCAATGACCAGGCATACTATGTACAAATTGACGGTTTGACTTTTGAGCTGAAGAAGCAGGAATTGACGCAGGAAGAAACGCCAAAGATCGGCGACGAGATTACGGGCTTTATCTATGACAACCAGAAGCACGAACGGGAAATGACGCAGTTTCTGCCTTTTGCCCAGGCCGACCAATACGGCTGGGGGAAGGTGACCAGAAGCCAGAGAGGGCTGGGGGTCTTCGTTGACGTTGGCCTGCCGGACAAGGACATCGTCGTTTCCCTTGACGACTTGCCGCTTGATCCAGCCCGCTGGCCGCAGATTGGCGACCAGCTCTTGGTGCGCTTGGAGACTGATGAAAAGGACCGGATCTGGGCCAAGCCGGCTGACGAGAACGTCTTTGATCAAATCGCGGTCCATTTCCCAGCCAACCTGGAGAACAGCAACCTGCTGGCCCGGGTCTATACCAGCAAGACCATTGGCTGCTTCGTGCTGACCAATGACTACTACCTGGGCTTCATCCACGAATCGCAGATGACCCGGCCATTGCGTCTGGGCGAGGAAGTCAAGGCCAGGGTGATCGGCGTCAGCCAGTATGGCCGCTTGAACATGTCGGTTCTGCCGCGGGCTTTTGAAGAAATCGATGATGACGCGGAAATGATTCTGATGTCCCTGCGCCGCAAGGCCGACAAGACCCTGAACTTCTCTGACAAGTCTGACGCCCAAGCCATCAAGGACTACTTCGGCATCTCCAAGTCCGCCTTCAAGCGGGCTTTGGGGCATTTGATCAAGCGGGGCCTGATCAAGCAGGACAAGACGGCCGGAACGATCACCCTGATCAAGGATCCGGAAAATGACTAAGCTGACCGACCAGGTCGCGGATTACCTGCGCTACAGCCAGGTTGAGCGCGGGCTCAGTCAGAACACGATTGCTGCCTACCAGCAGGATTTGCTGGAGTTTGCCGACTTCGTGCAAAAGGAAGGCTTTGCCTCCTGGCCGCAAGCCGCCGTCGATATTGATGCCTTTTTGGCTAAAGAGCGGGATGCCGGCAAGGCCAACAACTCCATCAGCCGGATGGTCTCCACCCTGCGGCGCTTTTACCAGTGGCTGGTTCGCCAGCACATTGAGCAGATCGACCCGATGAGCCAGGTGGACGCGCCAAAGCGGGAAAAGAAGATGCCCATGGCTCTTAGCCAGGAAGAAGTCAGCAAGCTCTTGGACCAGCCGGACGTTTCCAAGCCCTTGGGCATCAGGGACCGGGCCCTTTTGGAAGTCTTGTACGCGACGGGGATGCGGGTCAGCGAGGCCATCAGCCTGCAAGACGGCGACCTGCACGCGGATCTGGGCATCGTCCATGTCCTGGGCAAAGGAAACAAGGAACGGCTGATCCCGATCAGCGACTTGGCCATGGATTGGCTGGACAAGTATGCCAAAGTCCGCGACCAGCAGCTGCTAAAGGCGGGCAAATTCAGCCAATACGTCTTTTTGAACCAGCGGGGCGGGCAGCTGACCCGCCAGGCCGTCTGGCTGATGATCAAGAAGTACTGCCGCCAAGCTGGCATTGAGAAGGACGTCACTCCCCACACCCTGCGCCATACCTTTGCGACCCACTTGCTGGAAAACGGGGCTGACCTGCGGGTCGTCCAGGAAATCCTCGGCCATACCGACATTTCCACGACCCAGATCTATACCAACCTGACCCAGAAGCATATTTTTGACGTATACCAGAAGACCCACCCCCGGATCTAGTTTTTAGCGTGGTGATATTTTTTGCTGATACCTTACAAAAAAGATTATGAAAAGACCGCCATGGGCCTCTTGTCCTATCTGCCGGATTTCAAGAACCTGCAAAACCTGCAGGATGAGATGCGCCTTTACAGCGTGGACGATTCCCACAAGCTCTACCTCTACCGCAACAGCGACCGCAATATCGTGGGCGTGGCCGGGGTCCAGCTGGGACGGGAGTGCCAGGTCCTGCGCTACCTGTCTTTGGCCCCGGGCTTCCGCGATGATGAGCACCAGTCGGCGATTATGCATGAGCTGGTCCAAGAAGACCCTAAGCGCAAGCTGATGACGGTTCCGGAATATACCTATTTATTGAAATATCTTTCTGACGATGAATGACAACAGCATGACGATTGAGCTGCCGAATTTTGAAGGCCCCCTGGACCTGCTTTTGCACTTGATTCGGTCGCAAGCTTTAGACATTTATGACATTCCGATCGCCCAGATTACCCAGCAGTACCTGGACTATTTGGACCGAATGCAGGAGCTCAACCTCCAGCTGGCCGGAGAATACTTCGTGATGGCGGCCACCCTTTTGCGGATCAAGTCCCAGTACCTGCTGCCCAAGAACGACTTCGTGGAAGAAGATGAAGAATATGAAGACCCCCGGGAGGAGCTGGTGGAGCAGCTGGTCCAGTACTCGGTCTTCAAGAAGATTTCGGCCTACTTCCGGGTTCGGAACGACGAAGTGCCGGCGGTCGCGTCCAAAGAGCCCAGCGCGGCTTCTCAGGACAAGGTGCAGCCGCTGCCCTTGGGCCAGATCACGGCGACGGAGCTGGCCAACACTTTTGCTTTGGCCATGCGCCGCTTCAAGCTGCGCAAGCCTGACCAGGTCAAGGTGACTTTAACCGGACGACCGATTCAAGAACTGACGGCCTTTTTGGATGGGCAGCTAGCAAAGCGCAAGCAATTGAGCTTCTTTGAATTGATTGCAAAAGTCCAGGGGCTGCCAGACTTGGTGGGGCTCTTTTTGGCGGTATTGCAGGAGATCAAGGATCAAAGGCTGCGCGTCAAGCAGGCGCGTGCCTTTGGCGATTTGGAACTGGAAAGAATTGACGCAGATGACAAGTAAAACAGCCCAGCTGCAGGCCCTCTTGTTCGTCGCTGGCGACGAGGGGATCAAGCGCGAGCACCTGGCGGAACTGCTGCAGGTGTCGCCGGCGGCCCTGCGGGAATTAGCCGGCAAGCTGCAAGAGCAGCTGGCCAAGGACCCGGACAGCGGCCTGCAGCTGATTGAAATCAATGATGAACTCAAAATGACCACCAGCCCGGCCTGCAGCCAGGTGGTGGAAGCCTACTTCAACAAGGACCTGACCAAGACTCTCAGCCAGTCAGCCCTGGAAATTCTGGCCATCATTGCCTATAAGCAGCCGATTACCAGAATCGAAATTGACGACATTCGGGGAGTCAACTCCTCCGGCGCCCTCCAGACCCTGGTCTGGCGCGGACTGGTCAAGGCCGACGGAGTCAAGGAGGCGCCTGGGCACCCCAAGCTCTACGTGACCACGGACTACTTCCTTCAGTACTTTGGCTACAAGTCCCTGGGCGAGCTGCCGGTGATTGAGAATTTTGAAGATGACGGCTTTGATGAAGACGGTCAAGTGGACTTGTTCGCGGAGAACGGGTCAATTGACGACAAGCTAAGACAAAAGGAGATTGAAGAATGACAGAAGAACGTTTGCAAAAGGTGATCGCGGAAGCCGGCCTGGCTTCGCGGCGTGAAGCCGAAAGAATGATTCTGGCCGGGCGGGTCAGAGTCGACGGCAAGGTCGTCAAGCAGCTGGGAACCAAGGTCTCATCATTTGAGCAGGTCGTCGTCGACGGCCAGCCAGTTGAGCGCCAGGCCAAGCACACCTACCTGTTCTACAAGCCCCGCGGCGTCGTTTCCACGGTCAAGGATGAAAAGGGGCGCAAGACGGTAGCCGACTACTTCCAGGACTTGCCATACCGCCTGTATCCAGTGGGGCGCCTTGACTATGATACTTCCGGCTTGCTGCTGATGACCAACGACGGGGAATTGGCCAACCTGCTGATGCACCCGAAGAATGAGGTCAACAAGGTCTACGTGGCTAAAATCAAGGGCCAGCTGACGCCAAGCGAGATCAAGGCCCTGGAAAGCGGGGTCCGGATCAACAAGGGCAAGTTCAAGACCAAGCCGGCCAGAGTCAAGATCTTGAAGACCGACAAGAAGAAGGACGCGCAGATCGTTCAGGTGACGATCCATGAAGGCCACTACCACCAGGTCAAGGAAATGTTTCTAGCGGTTCACCACTTGGTTGACAAGCTGTCTCGGGAAAAGTACTCCTTCTTGACCTTGGACGGATTGATTTCAGGCCAATATCGTGAACTGACCCATAAAGAGATTGACAAGCTCAAGCAAGTGGATTAGAATTTAAAATGTAAACGCTAATATATCAGTTGTCTTCGGGGCAGGGTGGAATTCCCGACCGGCGGTGTGAGTCCGCGACCCACGTAAGTGGTTGAATGCAATTAAGCTACCGATAGTTACAGTCTAGATGGAAGAAGACAGACGTGAATCAAGCAATTTATAAACATGCTTATTAATTCAGGTCTGTTGCTCTTCGAGGCAACGGACCTTTTTATATCTCTAGGAGGATTTGTAAGCATGGAAATTGCCAACAATCGCAGATCAGCAAAATCAGTTTCGAATTGGATTGCCTACGCCATGATCGGGGCAATCGCCTTTATCGTCATGAAATTTGAATTCCCGATCATGCCAGGCGTCGCTTTCTTGAAGATGGACTTTTCAGACGTCATCGTGGTCATCAGCGCCTTTGTCTTTGGACCAGCTGGCGGGGCGGCCGTAGCCTTTATCAAGGGTTTTGTCTCCTTGCTCTTCAGCGGCTTTGCCCTGCCGTCTCTGGTGGGCCAGCTGGCGGCCTTCCTGGCCTCAATGGCCTTCGCTTTGCCGTTTTACTACATTGCCGGCTCAGTCAAGGATGAAGACCGCAAGTCCGCTAAGGGCTACCTGCTCCCGGTATTGGGCCTGGCAGTCGGCACCTTGTGCTTGACGGCGGTAATGTCTTTGAGCAACTGGTTCCTTTTGACGCCGGTCTACGCCTACACTTCAGTGCCGCAGGCGGCAAGCATGCACATGAACTACGCCCAGCTGCTGCAGTTCACTGAAAAGACCTACTTGGGCCAGATGCTGCACATTCCGTCAATGAGCAGCTACATCTTCGGGATCATCGCGCCATTCAACCTGATCAAGGGCGCGATCAACTCAGTCGTCGTCTACGTGCTGTTTGCCTCAGTCCTGAAGACGATCAAGCCGTTCGTGCGCAAGCACTTCAACGTTTCAAGCAAGTACTGATGCCGCTTCCTTTCTTAAACGTACGTATTGCTTATCTTTAATCTCTTTAAAGCAGCAGTGCTTTTTGCCAAAGCTCTTCCTCCGGGAAGAGCTTTATTTTGTGCCAGAAATCGGGCAAATATGTTAGAATTGAGAAGTTAAAGGAGGAAGAGTTGGACATGGAGCATAAACCGCAAAAGCAGCGCCTGTCCCGCGTGGAGCTTCGCCGCCAAGCCGACGAGGAGCGCCGGGACCGCAACGCTCCTTGGCAGTCCTTGATCTTGGTTCTGGTCTTGATCGCCTTGGCCATCGTTCCAGTTGCCGCGCCGGGGACGACCCAGCAGGAAATGCGGCAGGAGGGCCAGCAAAGCGCAGTCAGGAAAGCTGCCAAGAAGAAGGTCAAGAAGCAGGCGGTCAAGAAGTCTTCCTCTGGCAAGACTTACGTGGTTCAGTCCGGCGACAGCTGGGCTTCGATTGCCGCCAAGCACGACATGACGGCGGATGAGCTGGCCCAGTTGAACGATTCGACCACGACTGCCGTTCTGTCCGTTGGGCAGAAGCTCAAAGTCAAATAAAAGAATTCACAAGAAAGGAATGGAGCGAGCAATCGCTCCTTTTGATTGAAATATGCAAGTAGCGATTGATGGACCTGCATCAGCAGGGAAGAGTACCGTAGCCAAGATTGTAGCCAACAAGCTGTCATTTGTTTACATTGACACTGGGGCCATGTACCGGGCCTGCACCTTGATTGCCCGTGACCATGACTTGGAATACGGCAACGAAAAGGGCATTTTGGCCGCGATTGACGAAGACGGGATCAAGCTGGAGCCTGGCGAAAAGGGGCAGAAGGTGATCGTAGCGGGCAAGGACGTCTCTCTGGAAATCCGGACCCCGGAGATTACCGCCCACGTTTCAGAAGTATCCGCCCTGCCAGGGGTCCGGGCCAAGATGGTCGACCTGCAAAGACAATTGGCCGGCTCAACCAACGTGATCATGGATGGCCGCGACATCGGCACCACGGTCTTGCCCAAGGCTGACGTGAAGATCTTCCTGGTTGCCAGCGCCCGTTCCCGGGCTGAGCGGCGGATGCTGGACTGGCAGGAGAAGGGCATTGAAGCCAAGCAGAGCCTGGAAGAAATTGAAGCGGATATCAGCAAGCGGGACTACTTGGACTCCCACCGCGAGATCTCACCGCTGAAGAAGGCAGACGACGCCATCGAGATCGATTCGACCCATATGACCATCGACCAAGTAGTCGACGCAATCCTGACTGAGATTAAGAAAAAGCAAAAATAGAGCTAATCCGGGAAAAAGTCAAAAAAGTCTGCTAAAATAGTAGCAAATTCAGCTATTTTTCGGTAGAATAGAGAACGAATAAACAGGGAGGCATTTTATATTTATGTCAGAAAACAATCAATTTTTAGATGCTCTTGCACAAATGCAAGAAGTTAAAGTTGGCGATATCGTTGACGTTAACGTTTTGTCTGTAGAAGACAACCAAATCAACGTCGGCGTACAAAACGCCGGTGTTGAAGGCGTGATCACCCGCCGCGATTTCACCAACGACCGCAGCGTTAACCTGCGCGACGCCGTTAAGCCAGGGGACACCTTCAAGGCTTACGTTGTTCGCCGTGCCGGTGGCGACAAGGAAAATGGTGAATTCTTCTTCTCAGTAACCCGCGTTAAGGAACGTGAAGCTTACGACAAGCTGCAAAAGGACTTTGAAGAAGGCAAGACCATTGAAGGCAAGGTTACCTCAGCTGTTCGTGGCGGCTTGCTGGTTGACGTTGGCACCCGTGGCTTCTTGCCAGCCAGCTTGATCTCAAACCGTTTCGTTTCAGACCTCAAGCCATACATTGGCAAGACCATCAAGGTTAAGATTACTGAAATCGACCCAGCTAAGAACCGTCTGATCCTTTCACACAAGGAACTTATCGAAGAAGAACGTGAAGAAGCATTCGAAAACGTTGCTTCCCAACTCGTTGTTGGCGACATCGTAGAAGGCCGCGTATCACGTTTGACCAACTTCGGCTCCTTTGTTGACATCGGCGGCGTAGACGGCTTGGTACACATTTCAGAAATTTCTTACAAGCACGTTGACAAGCCAAGCGACGTATTGAAGGTTGGCCAAGATGTTAAGGTTAAGGTTATTGGCATTGACAATGACCGTCACCGTATCTCCCTGTCAATCAAGCAAACTGAACCATCACCATTCGAACAAGCTACTGCTAACTTGAACGAAGGTGACATCATCGAAGGTGAAGTTAAGTCATTGACTAACTTTGGTGCATTTGTTGAAGTCGCTGACGGCATCCAAGGCTTGGTACACGTTTCAGAAATTTCCAACAAGCACGTTGACAAGCCAAGCGACGTCTTGACTGTTGGTGAAAAGGTTAAGGTTAAGGTTCTTAACATTGACCCAAGTGAAAGAAGAATCTCCCTGTCAATTAAGCAAGCTGATCCAGAGAATGCTTCTTCATCAAACGACAGACCTCGTTCACGTCGTTCATCAAACAACGACTCAGTTGCTCGCAAGTACATGAACAACGACGACAACGGCTTCTCACTTGGTGACATGATCGGTGACCAACTTAAGAAGCGTTAATGCTTAAAACAAAATAAAGAAGGCCGACCCGCGTCGGTCTTTTTTATTTCCTAGAGTATAATTAATAGAGACAGATTTTTTAGAAAGTAAAAGAGGTGAGTAGATGCCATTACCTGTAGTGGCCATTATTGGCCAGCCAAACGTTGGCAAGTCAACCCTGTTCAACCGCATCATCAACGAACGGGTGGCGATCGTCGAAGACAAGCCGGGCGTGACCCGCGACCGGAACTATGCCCGGGCCAGCTGGATGGGCCACCAATTTAGCATTATCGATACCGGGGGGATTACCTGGGAGAATTCCACGATTGACGAAGAAATCCGCGCCCAAGCCGAGATCGCCATCGAGGAAGCCGACGTCATCGTCATGATCGCGGACGCGTCAAAGGGCGTCACTGACTTGGACGAGCGCATCGCCCGTCTGCTCTACCGGAGCAAGAAGCCGGTTCTGCTGGGGGTCAACAAGGCTGACAACCCTGAGCAGCGAGCCGACATCTATGACTTCTATTCCTTGGGCCTGGGCGAGCCAATTCCCGTCTCTGGGGCTCACGGGACCGGTCTGGGTGACCTGCTGGACAAGGTGGTCGAGAACTTCCCGCCAGAGGCTGAAAACGCCGCTGACGACGTCATCTCCTTCTCAGTGATCGGCCGGCCAAACGTTGGCAAGTCCTCCATCGTCAACCGCCTGTTGGGTGAGGACCGGGTGATCGTGGCCAATGAAGAAGGCACCACCCGGGACGCGATCGACACGCCATTTGAAAAGGACGGGACCAAGTTCAGAGTCGTTGACACGGCCGGCATCCGCCGCCGGGGCAAGGTCTACGAAAAGACTGAGAAGTACTCGGTCATGCGTGCAATGAGCGCTCTGGAGCGCTCTGACGTCGCCATTCTGGTTCTGGACGCAAGTACCGGGATCCGGGAACAGGACAAGCACGTGGCCGGTTACGCCCATGAGGCGGGCATTGGGGTCATCATTGCCGTCAACAAGTGGGATGTGCCTAAGAAGACTTCCTCTTCCGGCAAGGACTTTGAGGCCGTCATCCGCGATGAGTTTGCCTACCTGGACTACGCCCCGATCGTCTTTGTTTCCGCCAAGACCGGCAAGGGAATCGATGATTTGCCAAAACTGGTTGAAAAGGTCTACGAGAACCAAAGCCAGCGGATCCAGTCCAGCGTCTTGAACGACCTGCTTCTGGAAGCCAGCCGCCTGGTTCCGGCGCCAATGGTCAAGGGCAAGCGCCTGCGGGTCTACTACATGACCCAGGTCAAGTCCAATCCGCCGACTTTCGTGGTCTTCTGCAATGATCCCGAGCTCATGCACTTCTCCTACCAGCGCTTTTTGATCAACCAGCTGCGGGAGAACTTTGACTTTACGGGAACCCCAATCAAGATCTTGCCGCGCAAGCGCAAGTAGCTGGATCACACGTGGTGTTTTTCTTGCTCTTTTTGCAAGAATGACGCATGAAAAGGCTTGTTCTCAAGGCATTCTTGTGATAATTTAGAGAACAGGGAATTAATTGAATGCAATCAGCGCTCAGTGTCCCTCATTCTATTTAGAATGATGTGATTAGGCCACCGTGCCTGATTTATAGGAGGTGAATTCCACATGGCAAATAAGGCAGAATTAGTATCAGAAGTAGCTGCTAAGACTAAGCTGACTAAGAAGGACGTTTCAGAAGCCGTTGACGCAATCTTTGAATCAATCCAAGAAGACTTGGCTAAGGGTGAAAAGGTACAATTGATCGGCTTCGGTACTTTCGAAGTTCGTGAACGTGCAGCTCGCAAGGGTCGCAACCCTCAAACCGGTGCTGAAATCGAAATTCCAGCAAGCAAGGTTCCTGCATTTAAGCCAGGTAAGGCTCTTAAGGACGCTGTTAAGTAATTGACGCGCTTTAAAATGAAGAACGCTAGGAGATGTTCCTAGCGTTTTTTGTTTGCCCTGGCTGACTAAGATTATTATTAAAGAACAATTAACTTTTGCTTGGATAGTTAAGGGCTAAGCAGATAATTAATCGATCTAAACCTTGATATGGCAAGCTTTTAACTTGATTAAAAATGATAAAAAATGGCAACTTTGCTGCCAATGAACATGTCGTTTCTGCTATAATCAAGAATGATTACAAACAAAATCGTGATGAAGGGGGCACTGAGAAATGCCTGAATTTCAATTTCAACCAAGCGAGCGCCAGCTGTATGAAAGTATGCCGATTCCGCTGGGAATCTACCAGGTAGTCGCTGGCAAGACCAGAACGCTCGTGGTATCTGACCAGCTCTGCCAGCTGATGGGCATGAGCCGGAAGGAACTGGTCAAATCTTTTAATGACAACATGTTTGCTTACGTTCACCCAGCTGACATTGGCAAGCTCAGCTACTACAGCGAGCAGCTGCACCTGCAGGGCAACCAGTTCAACTATAATGTTTTTTACCATCTGCGCAACGCAACGACTGGCAAGTACCAGCCCGTGCACACGATTGGCCGCGTCAAGACCATGCCTGACGGCAGCCACGTGGCCTTCTTGTTCTATGAAAACCTTGACCGCAATGACCAGGAAATGATAGAAAGCCGCAAGGCCTACATCAAGAAGAGCCAGGACGTGATCAATACCGATGAGCTGACCGGACTGCCAAACGGGCACTTTATCGCCAAATTCGCCATGGAGAAGGTGGCTGAGCTGCGGGAAAGCGGCGGGCAGCCTGAGGCGGTCCTGGTCAATATTTCCAACATGAAAGGCTATAACGACCAGTTTGGCCAGGTTGACGGCAGCCGCCTCCTGTCTGCCGTGGCCAACCTCTTGGTGGCGGCTTTTCCAGGCCAGCTCGTTGCCCGCTGGAAGGGCGACCGTTTCCTCGTGTTCACCCTGAAGCAGGGCTTGGAGCAGAAATTAGAAGGGCTGCACGGCAAGTTCCGTGACCTGGTTGACGGGGATGCGGCCGATATTGCCTTTGGCCTGTATGAGATTCAAGCGGGAGATACGATCTCCCGGATCGTTGACCGGGTCAGCTTTGCCATGAGCCAGATTGGCAATGACCGCCGCTTTTACGTCAAGAAATACGATCAAGGGGTGGAAGAGCGCTATATGTCCGAAAACTACTTCCTGGACCACTTGCAGGAGGCAATGGACAAGCATTGGATCCAGGTCTTTTTCCAGCCAATCTACGACAATCTGACCGGTCAGGTTAGCGATTATGAGGCTTTAGCCCGCTGGATTGATCCTGAAAGAGGCCTGGTTGGCCCAGGGCAGTTTATTCCGGTGATTGAGAAGCGGCACCTGACCCACTTTCTGGACCGCTACATGTTGATTGAGGTTTTAAAGAAGCTGCGCGCCTGGAAAGAAAATGGGGTAGCCCTGCATCCAGTCTCCGTCAACTTGTCCCATGAAGACTTTGAATGGCCGCAGATGGTCGAGGACATTCAAAGCCTGACTAAAAAGTACGGGGTTGACCCCAGCCTGGTTAGCATCGAAATTACCGAGCGGGACTTGTCAGGGAATATGACCCTGCTCCAGGAAAAGATGGCCCAGCTGCATGAAGCGGGCTTTGACTTTTGGATGGACGACTTTGGCTCTGGCTACTCCAGCTTGAACAGCCTGTATGAATACCAGTTTGACCTGCTCAAGCTGGACATGAAGTTCGTCCAGCACTTGGATCAAAACAATGGGGTCAACCGCAAGGTAATGACCTGTCTGGTGGAGATGGCCATGAAGATGGGCTTGCGGACCTTGAGTGAAGGGGTAGAGACCAAAGAGGAATATGACTTCGTCAAGGAGATCGGGGTCGATAAGACCCAGGGCTTTTTGTTGGCCAAGCCGCAGCCGCTGGATGACTATGGGCGGCCGGTTCCTTTGGCTGAATTACAGAAAAAGGTTCAAGTTCAAGTAATTGAATAGCAAAAATAAAATTAGCAAATTACAATTGCAATCTTTCGAAATTACGGAGCGCGACCTGCACGCCTTGGGCTTTAAGTTCTGGATGGATGACTTTGGCTCTGGCTACTCCAGCCTGAACGGCCTGTATGAATACGACTTTGACTTGATCAAGATCGACATGAAGTTCGTCCAGCACTTGGACGACAACAATGGGGCCAATCGCAAGCTTATGCGGAGTCTGGTCACGGTTGCCAAGGAAATGGACATCCTTTCTTTGACTGAAGGGGTGGAGACGGAAGAGCAGTATGCTTTCGTCAAGCAGATCGGCTGCGACAAGCCCCAGGGCTTCCTGCTGGCCAAGCCCCGGCCTATGGACGATTTTGGCCGGATTCTTTAGAAAAACAAGCATTCAAGTGAAATAAGTTAAAAAGACTAAGCATCAGTGGCGATGCTTGGTCTTTTTTTACATATTCTTGAAAAATAGCTAAATAAAGCAGCCAGTCGGTTAGCTAGCGAACAATAGAATAAACTGAATATGTGAATAGATTTGCCTATTGTTTGCTATAATAGGTTATGTCTGCATAACTAATCAGTAATGTGATGTGAATTTGTGTAGATAATTTTAGTTATTTCAGGAGCTTGAATGCAATGGAAGCATTTCAATTTACGCCCGGGCAGCGGGCAATCTATGAATCGCTGCCATCTCCGATGGGCATCTACCAGCTGGTTGACGGCAAAGTCAGGACCTTGCTGGTTTCAGATGCCCTCTGTCAGATGCACGGGATGCCGCGCCAAGACCTGCTGGAGACCATGAACTCCAGCCTTTACGGTTTCGTGCACCCTGATGACGTCAGCAAGCTGGCCTATTTTGCCCACCAGGAGCTGAAAATGGGCAACCGCTTCAAGTACGACCTCATTTTCCGGGTCAAGGAGCCGCACACGCCAGGCTATTTCGTCACCCATGCCAATGGCCGTTTTATGACCCAGCCGGATGGGACCCGTTTGTTTTTCGTCTTTTATCAGCGCTTGGACCAGGAAATTCTGCACGCAGAGCAGAATCTGTCCTCATACCTGATCCACTACCGCGATGAGTACAACCGCGACAAGCTGACCGGCCTGCCCAGCCGCAACTACGTCTTCAACTTTGCCATGGAAAAGGTGGCCAGCCTGTTGGCCGACAAGCTGGTGCCAGCGGCGGTTTTGGTCAACGTGTCCAACATGAAGAGCTACAACCGGCAGTTTGGCAAGCAGGCCGGCGACCAGCTTCTGCTTTGGCTGGCCAGTTTCTTGCAGGAGCTTTTTTCCGGGGAATTGGTGACCAGATATCAGGGTGACCGCTTCATGATTTTTGCCGACAGCCGGGGGATTGAGCAATGCCTGACCAAGGCCCATAAAGAATTCGCTCGCAAGACGCGGGGCAGCGCGGCTGACCTTAATTTCGGAATCTATCAGGTGCAAAAGGGCGATACGATCACTGACATTGCCGACAAGGCCAACTTTGCCCTCCGACATATCGGCGATGACCGCCGCATTTTCATGTGGCACTATGATGGCAGCGAGGAAGAGAAAGATGATTCGGCCAACTATTATCTGGCCAACTTTCAGCGGGCCATGGATGAGCACTGGATCAAGGTCTACCTGCAACCGATCTATGACAACCAGACAGGGGAGATCTGCGATTATGAGGCTCTTTCGCGCTGGCAGGACCCCGAACGGGGGCTGATCGGCCCGGGGCAGTTTATTCCGGTCATTGAGAAGCATCATTTGACCTTTATGCTGGACCAGTACATGATGACTGAAGTCTTGCGCAAGCTGGCCCAGTGGAAGCAGAATGGCGTTGAGCTGCACCCGGTCTCAGTCAACTTGTCCCATGAAGACTTTGACTGGCCGGAGATCGTGGAGATGATCACGAACCTGACCGATAAATACGGAATTGACCACTCGCTGATCTCAATTGAGATTACGGAGCGCGACCTGGCCGGGGACATGACCCGCCTGCAGGAAAAAATGCGTGAGCTCCATCGGCGCGGCTTTAAATTCTGGATGGATGACTTCGGGTCCGGGTATTCGTCCTTGAACGCCATGTATGAATACCGCTTTGACCTAATCAAGCTGGACATGAAGTTCGTCCAGCACCTGGATGAGAACCACGGGATCAACCGCAAGCTGATGAAGAGCCTGGTCCAGGTGGCCAAGGAAATGGGGATGCAGACCTTGAGCGAGGGAGTTGAGACTGAGGAAGAGCATGACTTCGTCAAGCAGATTGGCTGCAGCAAGACCCAGGGCTTTCTGCTGGCTCAGCCGCGGCCAATGGATGACTACGAAAAGCTGCTATAGCGGTTAGGCAAGAGGAATATGCTGTGAGACGCCCGTCTGGCTTAGATGGGCGTTTTTGGTGTGGGATCAGCTTTGGAAACAGCTGCAGTTGGCTAGCCATTTAAGTATTTATTTTTGCCCGCTTCAGATAAACTTATCTAAATTATTGTCAATAATAACAAACTATCTATGTGCTTTTGGCAAATCGCGTGTAAAAATAATGAATTGCCTATGTTAAAGCATGGATTTGATAATTAAAAATGCTGGGATTTCTTGCTATAATAGTACCAGCGTAAAGTCTTTCAGCGTTGGCCGGATGTTTGCGCTGAATGATCATGCAGTGCAGCATAGAAATCAGGTAATTGCGGATGGGAAGATATCATTTTTCGCCCCAGCAGCGCAAGGACTATGAGACCTTGCCGATTCCTCTGGGCGTTTACCAAATAGTTGACGGGAAAGTCGTAACTTTATTGGTTTCTGATGCCATGTGTCAAATGCACGGGATGCCACGGCCAGAACTGATCAAGTCATTGGATGAGTCAATGTTTGGCTTCGTGCATCCCGACGACATTGGCCGCCTGGCGTATTTTGGCCAGCAGGAGGCCAAGCTGGGCAATAAGTTCAACTACGACCTGGTCTACCGGGTCAAGGAGCCCCACACCAAGGACTACTATTTCATGCACGTCTTCGGCAGACGGGTCATTGAGCCTGATGGGTCCAAGCTGCTGTTCATTTTTTACTATAAAATGGACCGAAGCATTATGGACGTCAAGAAGATCGAAATGGACTATGTGGCGCACTATAAGGACGAGTACAACCGCGATGCATTGACCGGCCTGCCCAACCGCCACTTCGTCATGAACTTCGGCATAGAAAAGGTGGGCAAGCTCCGCTTCTCCGGCCAGCTGCCAGCTGCCGTTCTGGCCAACATTTCCAACATGAAGGGCTACAACAGCCAATTTGGCAAAAAGGCTGGTGACCAGCTGCTGGTTGGGGTGGCTCAGCTATTGACCAAGGCTTTTCCTGACCAAGTCGTGGCCCGCTACCAAGGTGACCGCTTCATGGCGATCGTTGACAGCGACCAGCTGGAAGACAAGCTGGTCCAGGTTCACGACCAGTTCAAGAGCCTGGTTGGTGGCAACGCGGCCGATATTTCCTTTGGAATCTACAAGATCCAGGCCGGAGACTCGATGAACGACATCGCGGACCATACCGACTATGCTTTAAACCAGATTGGCAATGACCGCCGCCGCTTCTTGTGGCACTATGACGACGCGGCTGAAAAGCGGGACATGTCGGGCAACTACTACCTGGACAACCTGCAGAAGGCGATTGACCAGCACTGGATCAAGGTCTTCTTCCAGCCGATTTTTGACAACAAGAGCCAGCAGATCAGCGACTATGAGGCCCTGGCCCGCTGGCAGGACCCAGAGCGGGGCTTGATCGGCCCAGGTCAGTTCATCCCCGTCATCGAAAAGCGCCACCTGACCTTCATGCTGGACTCCTATATGCTGGAAGAGGTGGCCAAGAAGCTGCACGCCTGGAAGCAAAACGGCGTTGCCCTGCACCCGGTCTCAGTCAATTTGTCACATGAAGACTTTGACCGGCCGGAAATCGTCAGCGAGCTGACGCGGATCGTTGACAAGTATGAGGTCGACCACTCCTTGATCATCATTGAAATTACGGAGCGGGACCTGTCTGGGGACACGACTAAGCTGCAAAAGAAGATGGATGAGCTGCACGCCTTGGGCTTCAAATTCTGGATGGACGACTTTGGCTCAGGCTACTCCAGTCTGAACAGCCTGTATGAGTACCGCTTTGACCTGATCAAGATCGACATGAAGTTCGTCCAGCACCTGGACGACAACAATGGGGTCAACCGCAAGCTGATGAAGAGCCTGGTCAAGGTAGCCAAGGAAATGGGCCTGCTGACGCTGACTGAAGGGGTCGAAACGACTGACCAGTACGACTTCGTCAGAGAGATCGGCTGCGACAAGACCCAGGGCTTCCTGTTGGTCAAGCCGACCCCGCTGGACGACTACGGGCAAGCAATTGGCAATAAATAAGCACAATCAAAAAATTAGGCATTGGCAAGACAATGCTTAATTTTTTGATTTTTTAAGGAATAAGGTAGAATAGAAGGCAGACAGAAAGTGAGGACGATTGATGACTTATTCTGAACAGCTGCTGGATGCCATTCAGGCGCACAAGTTTAGCGAGACGCGGACCCTGCTCAAGCAGGCGCTGGACCAGGACGATCCGGAAATTTTGGCTTCCCTGGCGGAGAACCTTTCCGACCTGGGCTTTACCGACCTGGCCAAGGAAGTCTACCGCAAGCTGATTGCCCAGTTCCCGGACGAGGACCTTTTTAAGGTCTACCTGGCGGAGATCCTGCTCAATGACGGGCAAGAAGACGACGGCTTGAGCCTGCTCTATGGGGTGGCGCCGGAATCGGATGCTTATCTGGAGAGCCTCCTGGTCCAGGCCGACTATTACCAAAGCGAAGGGCTCCTGGAAACGGCCCGGGCCAAGATGAACCAGGCCCGTGAATTGGCACCAGAAGAAGATGCCATCGAATTCGGCCTGGCTGAACTGGACTACATGATGGAACAAAGCGAAGCAGCGCTGCCGCTCTACCAGGATCTGGCCCAGCGGCAGAAGATGTTTGGCGAAGTCAACCTGAACCAGCGGATTTTCCAGACTTTGGCCAAGCTGGGCCGCTATGAAGAGGCCGCGGCCTTTATCAATGATCACAAGGAAGACCTGCTGGACATCGATGCCAAGTACCAGGCCGGGGTGATCATGGTGCAAGCCAAGCGGGCCAAGCAGGCGGTCGAATACCTGGATGCCGTCATCAAGCAAAGCCCAGACTACGTCAACGCCTATCCCTTCCTGGCCCAGGCCTACAAAATGGAAGGCAATTTTGAAGAAGAGCTGTACGCTGCCCAGACCGGCTTAGGCTACAACGAATTTGATGAAGAGCTCTACCAAATGGGGGCGGACGCGGCCATGAAGCTGGGCAAGCTGGATGATGCCGAAGACCTCCTGACCCGCGGGCTCAAGGTCAATCCGGACAACTCCAGCCTGCGCTTGCTGCTGGCCAATCTGGACAACTATGAAGGCAAGTACCAGGAAGCCCTGGACTTGTTTGACCAGCTGGACGATGCTGAGCTTGAGCCGCAGGCCCACTGGGCCATGGCCCAGGCTTGGCAGGGCTTGGACAAGTACGACCAGGCCCAAAGCGAATACCTGCTGGCCTATCCCGGCCTGCAGGACAATGCCGCCTTCTTGCGGCAGATGGCTCTTTTCTTTGACGCTGCCGGGCAAAAGGACCTGGTCAAGCAGGTCCTGGCCAAGTACCTGCCTTTGGCGCCAAACGATGAAGAGATGCAGGAACTCTACACCGACCTGCTGGACGATGGCGGCGAGTAGGCTGAAATAGCAGATAAGCAAGACAAAACTAAAGGAACGTTCTGGTTGCTGGGGGCAGTCAGAACGTTCCTTTCTTCTGAGTTTGATTGTTGATTTTCATTTACAGTTTGCCGCTCTAAATTGTCAGGCCGTGTTTATTCATGGATTTCCTTGACCAGGGCCAGGATGATCATGCCCAGGCAGAAGGCAAAGGTGATCCAGCCGCAGATGCTCAGGCCAGTCCAAACGCTGCCATGAGTCAGGTCGGCATAGAGGACTACGCCGGACAAAGCCACGAATAAAGCGGCCATGATGGCCAGGCTCCAGATCAAGCGCATGTCTGAGGCTGACAGGTTTTCCTTTTGCAGCATGGCTTTTTCCAAAAGGGCGGCCACTTGTTCAGGCTCACCCAAATGTTCCAGGGCTTCCTGGGGACTTTCACCCGCGGCGATCCGCTTTAAGAGGTCAGCTTTCAATTCTTTCAATAGCGCGGTCCGTTCGCTCAAGGACAGGCTGCCCAGGTCCCGGTCGACCTGGGCGAGGTAGTTGCTTAGCATGTCGGTCATGGTTGCATCCTCCTTTGTCATTCATTTCCTCCACTTATACTATAGGGCGGACGGCTATCAATAAACAAGCAAAGTTTTTGTAAAGAAAGGCTGCTATTTTCAATAAAAAGGTCCGCGGGGACGCTTGCGGAAGAAAGCAAGGCCGAGCGGGCTGATGGGGGGCTTTTTGGCCTGGCGGAAGGCAAAAAGAAGTTTGAAAATAAAGCTGACTTTTTCAAAATTTTGTCTGAAAATAGCTGGAAAAATAGAAAAGCAAAAGAAAGGAGAGGAACGCGGGAAAATGCTGCAGACAATTATTGAAGCCATCGTGGCCTACGCCGCAACCAACATCGACGACCTGTTGGTCAGCCTGCTCTTCTTCGCCCAGGCTAAAAGTCGCAAAGAAGACTGGCAGATCGTTTTTGGCAAGTATCTGGGCATTGCCCTGCTGACCGCTATCTCCATCTTGGGGGCTTATGGGCTCTCTTTCTTGCCTGCCAAGGCTTTGGCCTGGCTGGGCTTGCTGCCGGCCTGGCTGGGAATTAAGGAATTGCGGGACAAGGCCGAGGACAAGGAGGCCGCGCCTCTAGGCCAGCGGAACTGGACAGCTGCCGTGGCTTTGGTGACGCTGGCCAATGGCGGGGACAACGTGGGCGTCTACATTCCGCTTTTTGCCGGTCACTCGGTTCAAGAGCTCCTTCTGGTCAGCCTGGTCTTCTTATTGCTGACCGGCCTTTGGGCCTGGCTGGGGCAGAAAATCGCCCGCTGGCCGCGCCTGCAGGCCATAATTCTGGGCCGGCAGAAACTGGTTACGGCCTGGCTGTATTTTTCCCTGAGCGCCTACATCGTCTTGAAGGCCTATTGCTGATCCTGCAAGAATTCGCGCTTTTTTTGCAATCAATCGCTTACATTTACCCAAATTGGCTAAGAAGGCTGGCAAAAAGATATTTTTGCGAATAAAATGATAGTTATCAGCTATATATATGGATAGGGAAATAAACGAAGCTGAAAGTTACAACTAAAAAACTGATCCCAAGCCCTTGGGATCAGTTTTTTGCTTAACGCTGCTTGCTCTTGAATTCTGGCGTCAGCAGGCGGCGGATGTACTTCATTTCAATTGCCGTCACCGGCCGGCCATTGAAGGTGAAGTGGACCTTGTCGTCGTTCAGGTCCACGGTCCGGTGGGCATTGATGTCCCGGGTCAGGTCTTCCACGGCCACGTGGAGGACGCTGGCTACCTTCTGCAGGGAAGTGACCGAGGGGCGGTGGGTCCGCCAGCGGTAGATGCTGTTTTCGCCAATTCCCGCGTCTTTGGCGACTTCTTTGACTGTCCGGCCATGTCGCTTGGCAATTGCCTTGACTTGACTATAAATATCCATGTATTTGCATTCCTCTATAGTTCTTTAACTCATTTTTATAATACCCATATTAGCATAAATCCCGCTTTTGACAAACGGCCGTTTGTGCCTGCCAGCTGACATTTCTTTTAGAAAAAGCTTAAGCTTCTGAACGATCGCCTCAAAAAGCGCTAAAATAGAAAGATACGAATTCACAAGTTTGGAGGCAGTTATGGAGTTTACTTTTGCAAGAAAAAAGGACCGGAGGACCTATCTGCATTATACCGTCTTGTTTCTGGTTCTGGCCGCCTGCATGTTTGGCCCTTACCTGATCAGCGGCCATACCCTGATCTGGAACACGGACGCGCTCAACCAGCACCTGCCGCTTATGATCAAGTACCGGGAGTACCTGCTGCAGTTTCTGCGCCATCCTTTCCAAGGGCCGACTGAATGGTCTTGGACCATGGGGGTGGGGAGCGATCTGTTTTCGGTCTTTTCTTATTATACGATCGGGGACGTCTTTGCCTACCTGGCCCTGCTTTTTCCAACGAGCCATTTGATCTTTGCCTACCAGCTGATTATCGTCTTGCGCATGTACTGCGTGGGCCTGGCCTTTGTCTACTTTGCCAGACACTTTGACTTTTCTGACTGGATCATCCTCAGCGGAGCCGCGGTCTACATGGTCAACGCCTACCTGCTTTACGCGGCGGTTGCCCAGCCGATGTTCACGACGACCTTCATCTTGTTCCCACTTATCGTCGTCAATATTGAACGGGTCCTGCAGGGCGGGAGTGCCTGGCCGCTGACCGGAGTCTTCTTCTGGATGCTGGTCAGCAACTATTACCTGGCCTTTGTGCTGGGACTTGGGGCCATGCTGTACCTGGCCCTGCGCTGGGGTTTGGACTACTGGGGGAAAATTCCCTTCTGGCCAACCATCCGCAAATTTGCCTTCGCGGCTGGCGGGAGCGTGTTGACAGCTGCTGTTTTGCTGATTCCTGAGATTACCGGGGTCATCAATTCAACCCGGGCTGGTTCAGAATTTGCCAACGGGATGGTCGTCTATCCGTTCTACTACTACCTGCTTTTGCCTAAGCAGCTGATCAACGGGGACAATTGGAAGCTGATGTTCTGGTCTGCCCTTGGCTTGGCCAGCGTCATCCTTTTGGCCATCACCTACCTGTACGCCAACTGGAAAAAGCATAAGACGCTGGCGGCCGCGCTCTTTTTGGGCCTGGTCATGCTCTTCATCCCAGCCGTTGGGGCGGCCTTCAACGGGGGGATGTCCGCTTCCAACCGTTGGACCTTGCTTTTGTATCTGCCGCTGGCGATGACGGTCATGATCTTCTTGAATGACTTGACCCTTGAGGGCTTCACTCCTAAAATGATCCGCCTTCTGGCCACGAGCACGGGGATCTACCTGGTCTACCTGGCCGTCGTCTTTTTCATCCAAAACGACGACAAGCTCTTTTTGCCAGTGATCTTCCTGCTCTTGGCCTTGGGGCTGACTTACCTGATTTCCGAAAACAAGGTCAAGCAGGGGCAAAAGTCCTTTGCCATCCTGATCATTCTTAACGTCTGTCTGAACGCGGCCTACGCGGCCTTGCCTTATAACGGGAGCTTCGCCTCAGCCATGCTGAACCGGGGTGAGTATGAGCAGATTGCTGAAAAGCGCTACGGGGGCTTGGAAGAAAAAGCAGCGGCGGGCAATTACCGGATCAACACGGTGTCGAACAACAAGATTGTCAGCCAGAAGAAGGTCTGGAACGACCTGACTTCCAATCTGGCCAATATTTCGTCCTACTACTCGATTCAAAACGCTTACCTGGGCCAGTTCAGCACTGACATGCAGAACATCCAGTATGACAACAACATTCCCTTGCACCAAGTTGACGATCGGACGATCTTGAACAATTTCCTGGGCGTGCGCTACATTTTTGCCCAGACCAACGGCCTTAATGCCCAAAAGATCCCGGCTACCTACAAGGAAGTGGCGGCCAGCAAGGCCAAGCAGGACTACGATGCCGACCCGGACCAAGTGCAGGTGCAGACCAAGATGTATGAGAGCAAGTCGGCCTTTCCGCTGGTCTGGCTGGAAAGCAAGACGATCAGCCCGGCGGCCTACCGGCATTTGCCGGCTTCAGGCAAAGAGCGCGCCCTAGCCAGCGGCGTGGTCGTCAGCCGGCAGGATGCCGGCCAGCTGGCCAAGGCCAAGCTGGGCGGGGTCAAGACCATCCCGGCGGCCTTGGTCTCAAACCGCGGCAACGTCGTCAACCCCAGTCGCCTAAAGTACACGGACAGCAAGGAAAGCTACAGTTTACGCCTGTTTTTGACTAAAAAGCAGAAGGCTCAACTAGGGAAGAGCGAGCTGCACCTTGAATTCAGGTCCATCAAGTACCAGCCCTTTACTTTTGCCCAGCAGCTCAAGTATGAATTGAAGCGGGCAGAACAGAATGCCGATCTGAAGTCGGCTTCCTTCAACCGGGTTCAGAACCGCTATAAGTACCTGCGCTACCACCTTTTGGCGGGCTCGCCGGACATTTCCTACTCTTTGACCGTTACCGGGTCCAAAGCAGCCGAGACCATCTCCCAGCCAAGCGTGGAATCCACCAGCTTCTTCCGCCTGGTCAAAGGAGGAACGATGAATCTTGGCGTCTACTCATCATTGCCGTCAAGTCTGATCCTCAAGCCATCCAAGCTGGGGGTCTACCAGCTTGATTACCGGATCGTCGCCGTGCCAATCAACAAGACCTACAAGCGTCAGGTCAAGCAGATCCGGCAAAACGGCCTCAAGCACCTGAAGCTGGGGCAAGACCAGCTGACGGGGACGATCACGGCCAAAAAGGCGGGCATCCTGACTTCGTCAATTCCTTATTCAAGCGGCTGGAGCGCGGTCGTTGACGGCAAGGCGGTCAAGGTCATCCTGACCAACAATGCCTTTTTGGGCCTGAAGCTGGCCAAGGGCAAGCACAAGGTAGCCTTTTACTACCACACGCCAGGTCTGCTGGCGGGCTTCCTGGTGTCGCTGCTGGGGCTTTTATGGCTCGGCAGCCTGGCAATTCTAGAGAAAAAGCGGAAGAAGCAACGCTAACGATCATTGAACAAGCACAAAAAAGCGTGCGGTCACTGGGACCGCGCGCTTTTTTCTTGGAAAGACAGGCGTTATTGAATCTTTCCTTGTTTCTTGAGCATGTCTTGAATCTTATCTGCCATTTCCCGTGCGACTTCCCTGGTCTTGGCACTGGATTCAGTGTGCAGGGTCAGTCCGTTGTCTGATTGAATCAGACTGCTTGGCAGCTCAGCAAAGTTGTATTCGTCCTTGTCGCTGATGCTTGGCAACAGGTACTCCATGGTCATGGTCCAGCCCAAGCCGCCGGCAGCCAGCTGAACGGCCGCCTCATAGTCGTTGACCTTGATCAGCTTGTTGTTGGGCAGGTTCTGGTCTTCCAGCAGGTGGTCGATGGTTCTCTGGAAGCCTGAGTCGTCGCTCAGAGAAACCATCTTTTCCTCGCTCAGGTCAACCAGCATCTGGTAGTCAAAAGGAACTTCCTTTTTGCCCATTTGGTAAAGCTTGCTGGTCTTGGGAATGATCAAATAGACTTTTGGCTGATAGAAAAAGTAGTTCTTCAGGTTTTCCCCCCGCAAGAGCGGGCCCCAATAAATGTCAACCATGCGGTTGTCAACCAGGCGCTTGGCGGAATTGATGCTGAAGGTCTTGATCAATTCAAAGCGGGTATTGGTGAACTTTTCCTGAAGCTGGGGAATAATGTGGTTGTCGCGGCCAGGAATCCAGACCGGGGAGAAGCCGATCTTAATGTAAGACTGCTCTTCTTCAGTGAAGCGGCGCAGGTCTTGCTCGATCTTCATCTGGTCGCTGTGCAGGCGCTCAAGGCCGTCGCACAAGGTGCGTCCTGCTTCCGTCAACTCGATTGGCAAAGTCCGCCGTTCAATCAGGGTTACCTTATACTTCTTTTCGGCTTTGCTTAGGACCTGACTGACATAGGGTTGACTAAGAAACAATTTTTTCGCGATATCACTGACGGTTTGACAGTCTTCGGCAGTCGTCAGAATTTGATAAAGTACATCTTGTTTCATCTTACACGCTCTCTATAAAACTATCGATTAGCAAAACAAATTTTACAATAAAATTATTATAGCGCTTTTTGGACATTTATCAAAAGAATTATACATAAAAAATACACCTATTGATCAGTCGCTTCGAAAATAGGGCTTTCATTATTTTCTTTAAATACGACATGTACTAGATTGTCCCATTTTGGGGGGTGGATTATTTTTCTTATTTTATATTATATAATTCACGGCTTATAATTACCGACAATTTTATTATTCAAAGGACTGATGAATTTCGTGATCAATTTAATTGCTAAAAGGTTGCGAAAAAGAGGCAATTAGATAAAAATAGTAATAGAAACATTTTGATGATAGAGAGCGTGAGAATTGTGAATTTCCAACATCTTGAATACTTCAACGAACTGGCCAAAACGCAATATATGGCCCAGGCTGCCCAGAACCTGGGGATCTCACAGCCAACTTTGAGCTATGCTGTCAAGAAGCTGGAAGAAGAATTGGGCGTCCCGCTCTTTGAGAAGAGCGGCCGCAACATTCGTCTGACGGTTTACGGCAAGTCTTTTGCCGAGTATACGCAGGTTGGCGTCAAGAAGATCCTGGAAGGGGAAAGACGGGTTATGGAAATGGCGGAAGGGAGCACTGGCAAGGTGGCCATTGGGGTGGCTCATATCGTTTCGCCACGCTTCATGCCGGACGTGATCCGGGAATTCCGCCAGGTCAACCCAAGCAGCAAGGTCGACTTTGAGCTGCAAAGGGGGCTGACCAGCGAGCTGCTGACTAAGGTGCAGGGTGGCGACCTGGACCTGGCCTTGGTAACCAAGACCAGCAAGCGGCGGATCAGCGACTTGGAGCTGCTGCCGTTAATGGAGCGGCATTTAGAACTGGTCGTACCTGCCGGCCATGAATTAGCCAATGCGGGTCCAGTTTCTTTGAGGGTCTTGAGCAAGTACCCATTTATCAGCTTCAGCCGCGGCAATGCCCTGTCCAACTTCCTGCAGCGCATTTTTGATGAGCATCACGTGCAAGTCCACCAAACCAGCGTGAGCGACGATATCGAAACCATGATGGGTCTGGTGGCCATCGGCGAAGGGGTGGCTCTGTTGCCTAAGTCCAAGTATCATGAAGCCCCGGGCGTGGTCAACGTGCCGGTCGAAGAGGACACCAGCTATACCCTCTGCCTGGTTTCAAAGGAAGGGCAGCAGCCGAAGGCCGTGGAAAGCATGGCTGATTTTTTGCAAAAGTTTTGCCGGGATCATGACCTCCTCTCCTGAGGGCAGCCAGGTAAGCATGCAAACAATGAAAAGGGGTCTGGGAAAAAGACCCTAACGAATCAAAAAGGCTTCCAGAAGTGAAAAAATTCTGGAAGCCTTTTTATGTATCTCAAATCCCGACTCCTAGTCTTGGTCCAGCTTGGCCAAGGCAGCTTGCGTCTTTTCGGCGGCTTGCCGGTTCTTGTCAATGTATTTGCGGCAGGTCTGCTTGTTGACGGTGACGGCGCTGTTGTAGTACTTGACGGTCTGGGTCAAGGCCGCGGAGTAGTCCTGGTATGGAACCGTGATTTTCTTGTTCTTGCGCTGCTGGTAAAGCTTGCCCAAGAGCTTGCCGGCTGCTTTCAGCTGTTTTTGGCAGGACTTGATGGACTTGCTCTTGTCCGTCATGGCCTCGCCGACGACCTTGGAAGGGTTGTAGACCAGCTTTTTGCTTCGCTTCTTCTTTTTTTGCTGGGCCTTGACGGCGGCTTGGTAATCAGTCAGCGACTGCTGCCACTTGCCGGCCACGTGCTGCTGAATCCCATCCGTCTGCTTCTTGACCGTCGTCAGCTGCTTTAGCAGCTTGGCGCCCGTTTGGTCATATGCCTTGGCCTGGCGGATAATGGCGGCCTTGCGTTCTTGCGCCAGGCGCAGCTGCTTGGCCCGGCCGCCAAAGCCGATCAGCATCATGAAGAGCGCCGCGACCATCATGACGTCGCAGAAGAAGCGGATCCGCGGCAGGTCCGTGAACAGACCGTAGATCCAGCAAATGCCAAAAACGGCCAAGACGCCCAGGCCAGTCCAGCCTAAGATTAGAAATTGTTGTATAGTCATGTCGCTCCGCTCCTCGCTTTTATTCGTTAATGTTTTCCTTTATCATACCTTATTTTGCAGACCATTGGCAGGGAATCATGCGGTGACTGGTAGAGGGCGCGGGTTCGGTGCTATAATTTGAATGACAAGGTTTACATCCGCGCGGCGGCAAGCATTGGCGGCGCGTGAATAAATTAAGCAAGAGAATCGATTTTAGGATAAAAAGATGGCAGCAATTATTGACAACCAACGAAAACTCATCATCCAGCATGGCTTCTTGGAAGACCTGCAGCAGACGACGGAGAAATTTTCCCGCCTTGCCGCGATCATGCCCGACCTGGACTGGCAATTGGTCGAGCAGGTCTTTTTGCCCAAATTCCAGCAGGTTGACCTGCTGGTGCCGCTGTCCAGCCGGCATCTGCCCGACCTGACCCTGGCCCAGAATCTGGCGCGGGATCTGGCGGCCTTGGATGAGTCCCATGAAGCAAGCAGAAAGCGGCTCTTAGATGGCAGCCTGACCGTTCGCTGGATTCCGGCGGCTGACTTCAGCCTGCTGATGCTGTCCAATGAAGACCATGGCCAATGGCGTCTCTACAGCGGGAGCCGCGACTTGATGCTGGTCAGCTATGGGGAGAAAGAAGAAAGCGACGAGGACTGGGCGGTCTTCCAGCAGGTCTGGCTGACCCAGCAGAAGGCGGCCAAGCCTTATTTAACCCGCGACCTGTTGCAGGAATACGCCAAAGCCGATGACGCTGACCGGGCCAAGGTCCTGTTCAAGGCCTCCGGCTTGGCCGACCTGATTTTGAAAGAGCCGGTCAGCTCATTTAAAGAAGCCGCCAGACAAGCCCAGCTGCGCCATGGGGCGGAAAACCGCCGCTTTCGCTCGGCCGTCAAGCTGCTGAAGATCAAGGAGGCAATTGACCCCAAGCAGCTGGAAAGCGCGGAGCAATTGCTGGCTGATGAGGAACTTGGGACTAAGCTGGCCAAGCTGGCCGTTAAAGGCGACGTGCTTGACGGGGAAGCCATTTCCCTGCCGGATGAGCCGGCCCATTACCCAAAGCCCATGTACCTGCAGGACCAAGCAACGGGGACGATCATTGAAAAGCCGGACGTGGACTCCTACCAGAAGACGCCAGTGGTCGTGCCTAAGCCAAGCCGCCAGGACGTCTCCGCGATTTTCGACATCGTGCGTTTTTACCGCGACCGCAAGCAGGACAACGAATCCCAGGCTGCTTTTTCATTCCTGATGTACGTCCTGGAAAGCGGCAGCATCTGGAAGATCAGACAGGCCATTGACCAACGAAACGGGATCGTGGAAGACGTGCCGATCGTCGTCGGCCTGATTGGGCAAGGGGAGACGGGGAAGTCAACCCTGCTCAAGATTGCTTCAAACCTGACGATTGGCAACACCAAGTCGATCGTACAGGCCAGTTCAGAAGACAAGCTCTTTGGGATGACGGCAGCCGTCAGAAAGAAGCTGCTGGCCGGCAAGAGCCTGACCAAGCAGGACCGGGCCAGCGCCTACAGCTCCAACTCCAAGGTCATCAACAAGAACATTTGGAGCTTTACTGACCGCTACATGGACGTGGATTCGTCAATCACCCCAATCTGCATTGATGACCCAGAGGTTTCCCTGTTCTCCTCAGCTGCTGCCCAGACCTTCTTGAAGAAGCGGTCCAACCGCCATGGCGACAAGCTGGGCGTTGAGCCGGTCGCGATTTTTTCAATGAACTCCAAGGGCAAGGACATCGAGCTCCTGGCCGAAGTTGGCCGGCGCGGCTACGTCATCAGCCAGGGCAACCAGTTCCGCAAGAAGACCGATGCCGACATCCACTTCTTTGAATACCTGGATGGGAACACCGACAACCACGGCCACTGGCTGAACAATGCCCTCTTCCTCTATCTGACCAGACAGATCGATCGCTGGGTGGAGAACATGACCGACAGCGACTACCTGAAGCTCAAGCGCGACTTCTTATACCCGGTCAAGCATGCCTTCTGGCAATTGGTCAAGGAGTATGACCTGGTCAACACTGAGACAAAGTACTACTTCAACATGAAGAACTACAACCTGGCCGATGACTTAGGCAGAAGAAACTGGAGCATCTTGCTGCACGATGAGGCTACCCTGCGGGAGATCACCTTTGCCAGGGATGCCGCGGACTGCACGGTGCCGGCCCGCGTCTTCCCGAATAAGAACGACATCCAGCGCTACTTTGGCTACTTACCATCAGCAGCTGAGATCTGCAAGACTTTCGACAGCCAGGGGCTGACCATCAATTTTGCCAACATGGACATGTGGCAGGGCAACCACCTGTTGACCGAGCGCTATGAGAAGGCGACCGGGATCGCGGCTGAGCGCTTTGAAATGGAAAAGGCCAAGGCCGCGGCCGAAGTGCAGGGCCAGACTATGGGGGCCAACATCGCGCCATATCTGAAGAAGAACGCGGAAATGATGGACAAGATGATGCAGGTCACCCAGGAAAACGCCCAGCTGGTCGCTGAAAAGCAGAAGCGGCAGGAAGAGCAGGAGCGGGAGGCTGACGAGAAGCGCAAGCAGGCCGAGCAGATCCAGCAGCTGCAGGACCAGCTGGCTGAAGCCAAGGCGGCCCAAGCCGCCAAGGAAAAGGAAGACCAGGAAAAGAACAAGGAGAAGCGGGGCTTCTTCCACTTTTTCAAATAGTTGATTACAAGGAGCATAATATGACAGATACCCAGTGCATGATTGCCGTACAGGAAAAGGACAATACCGTCAGCGCGGTCTTGCTTGAACATGGCGGGGAGCTGGCCCAGGCCGGCAAGACCCTGCTGGACAGCTACCAGGACTATGAGCAGGTGCTGGACCTGGTCAACTTGGGCGATTTGAAGACTTTGGGCCAGACTCCGGCCAGCAGCCATTCCTACTGGCGCGACAGCCATGAAGATGACAAGATCATTGAGACTTACGCGGACACGGAAGTTTTCGACCGGGCCACGGAAGACCAGGGCGACTATGTTGAATACTGCTACCTTTACTGCAAGTACGAGGGCAATTTCCAGTGGCTGGTCCGGGACTTCAAGACCGGCGACAAGCGCTTCAAGTCCCTGGCCAATGCCCTGAAGCATTAATTTCGGAGGCAAGGCATGACCAAGGCAGTTGAAGAGATGACGGAAGAAGAATTGACCCGTCTGCTGGATGAGAAGCGGGCTGAGCGCTGGCGGATTATTTTTGCCAGCCTGATCACGGACACTGCTGAGCAGAGCGCCAAAGAAGCCGGACTGGACTACCAGCCCAACATGAAAATCAAGGTCAAGCTGAAGGCCTTTCAGGCTGACTTGATCCGCCAGTATGATGAGGACATCGCGGTGCTTGAAGGGGAGTTCACCGACCGCGGGGAAGAAATTCCCAGACGGGCCTTGGACTGGCGCAAGTCCTACCGCTTTCCGGTCAAGAGCACGCCAATGGCGGACTGCCTTGCCTTGGCGGAACTGAGCGACAAGCTGGCGGTCAGCCAGGCTGCGGCCGCCCACTTGGTGGTCTTCTTAGGGGTCAAAGTCAAGTTCTATGGGGAAGCCTTTCAAGGCCTGTACGATCCATGCGACTTCGCGGCGCTAAAGAAGGTCCAGGCCGGCGACTTGACCAGCCTGGGCATCCGCAAGCGGGCATGGCTCAAGCTGGTCCCCGTTTCACAGAAGCGGCTTGACCACTGGCTGGCCCAGTATCATCCTGAGGGCAGGCAGGATGAGCTTTTGCCATGGGACGAAGCCGTTACCGCCAAGCAGAATCTGACTGGCAATGAATAAGAATAAGGCTGGCAAGCATTAATGAGCTTGCCAGCCTTTTTTACATAGAAAAGGTGGCTGTTAAGAAAATTAAGCAATTTTTTATATAAGCCCCAAATTTTGTCCAAACAGGCTGGCTTTTCTTAAGGCGGATCCCGTAAACTGAGCTTGCGGACCAAGAAAGCAGCATAGAAATGGAGGAAGCAAATGAAGAGCAAGTGGCAAGGCCTCATCCTGGCCATCTTCTTGCTGACCAGCCTGGCAGCCTGCAGCTCAAGCAGCGGAGCAGGCGAAAAGAATCGGCCGGCAAGGGAAGAAGCCAGGCCAGCGGCCAGCAAAGCAGCCAGGCGAAAAAATGCCGCGGAAAGCACAGGAAAAACAGCAGAAACAAAAGACGCAGACAAAACAGGAAAGTGGGCTAGAAGCAAAGAGATACAAGCAGACAAAGCTTCAACAATAGCTTCAGCAAAAAAGGCATCCGGCAAAGCCAGATGCCTGCCGCGTGTCAAGAGCCAGATCGTGCTGGCGGCGGATTACGATGCCGACGCTTACCAGGTTCAAGGGCGCTTGTTAGCGGCGCTGGTGCAGAACCTGGCCCAGGTCAAGCAACAGGCGGTCCGCTTGGAAGTGGCAGCTGATCCTGGCTGCCACCGCTATTTTCAGCCAGAGCTTCCGGGCCGGCAGACCGCTTATCTTTACGTGGAATATGCCGACGGCTTTGAGTACTTGAAGCGGGTGCTTGTCCAGGTCAAGGCCCGGCCAGAGGCCATGGCGGAGCGGTTTGCACCCGATTTTGCCAAGACTTTGCTTTATTCGCCGGCAGAATTGGAGCAAAATTGCACGCCGCCAGCGGCAGAAGCTGACCCAGAATTTGCCTATGGAGCCCTCCTGGCCGCCCATCAGCGCGCCAAGCTGCCTGAAGGGACGGAAATGACCCTGACTGGGATCAGCGCGGGCGATTTCGCGACCCCAGGCCTGCATGAGGGCGTGGCACTAGTCCGCTACCCTGACCGCAGCCTGGACCAGGTGCCGGTGCAAATCAAAATCCCGCTGTGGGGGCAGGCCCGGCAGACCAAGCTGCTCTACCAGAATGCCGCCCAGCCTTTTCCGGCCCGCTGCAACGAGCGGGCTGACTTTCAAGCGCTGCTGGGGCAGGCCGTCCTGGCCAATTATGAAGCGGTCAAGGGCAAGATCCATGATCTCATGGTCATGGACGCGGACGAAAAGACTTATGAAGACTTCCAAGAGGCCGGGAGCAGGCAGGTGTCGGTCAAGGCCATGTTCGCGGATGGCTCGGTTGAAGCCGAAGGGCACCGGCTGAAAATCACCGTGCAAAAATGATCCAAATCCGAATAGTTAGGGCTTGGATCATTATAAAAAATCCTCATGTAAATTAAAAAGACATGATCCAAGTCATGTCTTTTTAATTAGCAAATCTGTTTAAAATGTCTCAGCTTTGGCTAGCCAAGTTCGTGAACTGGAGCCATCTTGCCGGCCTCAAGCCAGCCCTGGAAGTCGATAGCAACGGTCGACATCGTTCTGGCCTGGATCGCGCAGCCGTATTCAGCTGCCTTGCCCGCTCCTTCAAGCGGCAGAACAGTCAGCTCCGGGTCAAGCGGCAGGGCAGTGCTTGGCAGAATGCCGAGCGCCATGCCGGACTGGATGCTCAAAATGGCTGAAGGCATTGAATTGGCGGAAACGATCTGCAGATCACGCACCTTCTGCCACAGGCTCTTTTGCAAGGCAAACAGGCTGGGACTGGCAATGCTGTCTTCCAAGAAGACCACTCGCTGGCCGGCCAAGTCGCTGATTTGCAGCTTGTCTGAGCCCTTAAAGGCGCCCTTCTTGAAAGTGACCGCGTACGTGCCGACAAGCAGGGGCTTAAAGTTGATGTTGGCCTGGTTGGCGATAGCGTCTTTGTGCAGGAAGATCAGGTCCAGCATGCCTTCATTGAGCTTGGTGACCAGTTCATGGTAATTGTGCTGCTCAATCAAGAACTGGACATCGGGATTTTCCGCGCTATAGCTGCTGATGGCCTGGGACAGGCCGGCAACTTCGTACATGGTTCCGCTGATGCCAACGCGGATCTTGCTCTTGGACTCAGCACTCATTTGCTCCAGCTTGCGGATCGTGTCCAAGTAGCCGTGGTGGATGGGCTTGATGTCCTTGTAGAAGGCTTCGCCGACCGGAGTCAGGGAGACCTTCTTGCGGGTGCGGTAGAAGAGGTCAGCTCCGAGAAACTTTTCCATTGAGGAAATGGTCTGGGACACGGCTGACTGAGAAACGCCCATGTTGAGCGCCGTTCTTGAAAAGCTGAGGGTTTCTGCCAAATTGATGAAAATTGCCAGATGTTCTGTGTTCATAACTGCCTCCTAATCCTGTTCAACTGGGTGCATTGCGGGCAGATCATGCTTGACCAGCCAGTCGATGAAATTGGCGGCGGCTTCTGACTTGTGCCCCTCAAGGCTGGCAATGCCCAACTCAGTCGTATATTCCTGGGCTAGCGGCAAGAGCCGCACGTCTTCGTCGCGCGGGTCAACGGCTAAAGGCGAAGCTACGCCGGCGCCAAGCCCGGCCCGGATCATTTCGGAAAAATCCACGATGTTGTTGGCAAGCGTGTAGTCGACTTCAGGAAACTCGCGGGTGAGCTTGGTCTGCAGGGCATTCTGCACCGGCAGGCACCAGCGCGGATCCAGGAAGATCAGGCGCTCATTGGCCAAGTCTTGAAAACATACTGGCTGCTGGCCCTTGAAGTCATAATCCTTGCTGACGGCCACGCAGTAGCGGCTTTTGGCCAGAAACTGGTAGTCAAATCCGACTTCGTTGCTTTCGCTGAAGGTCTCGGGCTTGGTCAAGATGACGTCACAGTAGCCTTGCTTCAAGCGCTCGACCAAGGTGCGGTAGTCGTAGTTCTCAAGGAAGACCTTGACTTGCGGGTAGTCCTCGCGGAAGTCCTTGATCAATTCCGCCAAGGCGTAGACGTCATATGGAGTGCCGCTGAAGCCGATGGTCAACATGGTCTTGACTGACTGGGCAACTTCCCGGGCATGAATGACGGCCTTGCCAAACTGGGTCAAGACCGGGTGCATCCCCGAATAGAAGAGCCGCCCGGCTGGAGTCAAGGAGACCTTCTTGCGGTTGCGGTAGAAGAGCTTGGTGCCCAGATACTTCTCAAGCGAGGAGATCGACTGGGATACGGCGGATTGAGTGATGTTCATGTTTAAGGCGGTCCGGGAGAAATTGAGCGTTTCCGCCAAATCAAGGAAAATTTTAATTTTATCTGTATTCATTGTGCTTATTAGACTTCCTGATTAAAGATGATTACAACTAATCATAGTTCTAAGAATACTCTAGTTACCGTTCATAGTCAAAGCGGCGGTGCTAAATTGCAAAAAGCTCTTGCGCAAAATTAAAATCATGTTAAAATACTCAATAACAAATCAATCAGCGATGGCAATAGTACCTGGGCCCCTGACCTTTTCAGCGAGTTTCGTAGTTGTGAGGAAACAAGGCCAGACTGGGGAACGCGGCCGGGAGCGCGGCTGATGAAATTGAGGCAGCCGCCGCAGCTCTGCGATATAGGGCAAGAGAGTCCGGAACAGACCGCATGGTCTGACCGGGAATTAAGGTGGTACCGCGAATTCAAATCGTCCTTTTGCATTAGGCAAAGGGGCGATTTTTGATTGCCAGGCAATTTTTAGATGAGGTGAGCAAGATGAGGCAAGAATCAAGGAAGAGCAACAGGACAAGCAAGCACTTAAAGAGAACCAGCAGATTCAGATATCAGGAGATTAATTATGACTATTGACAAGAGCAAGATTAAGAAGATCGTATTGGCATACAGCGGCGGCTTGGACACTTCGGTGATCATTCCCTGGCTGAAGGAGAACTATGACAACCCGGAAATCATCGCGGTTTCCGCCAACGTGGGTCAAGGGGATGAACTGGACGGACTGGAGGAGAAGGCCAAGAATTCCGGCGCTTCCAAGCTGGTCGTCCTGGACCTGACTGATGAATATGTCAACGACTACATTATGCCTTGCCTGAAGGCTGATGCGAAATACGAGGGCTACCTGCTGGGCACTTCCAACGCCCGGCCTTTGATTGCCAAGGGGCTGGCTGAAGTCGCCATCAAGGAAGGGGCGGATGCCATTGCCCACGGCGCGACTGGCAAGGGCAATGACCAGGTTCGTTTTGAACTGGGCATCAAGCACTTTTTGCCGGACATGCCAATCATTGCGCCTTGGCGGGAATGGGAGCTAAAGAGCCGGGAAGACGAAATTGAGTACGCCGCCGCCCACCACGTGCCGTTGCGGATCACCAAGGAGACCAACTACTCCAAGGACAAGAACCTTTGGCACTTGAGCCATGAAGGGCTGGACTTGGAAGACCCAAGCCTGGAGCCAAGCTATGAAAAGCCCGGCTTTTTGGAAGAAGGCGTTTCCCCAATTGATGCTCCAGATGAGCCAACCTACATCAGCCTGACTTTTGCCAAGGGCTTGCCCGTTGCCTTGAATGGCCAGCAGCTGACTCCAAAAGAGATCGTCCTGGCCTTAAACAAGCTGGGCGGGGAGAATGGAATCGGCATTCTGGACCTGGTTGAAGACCGGCTGGTCGGCATGAAGTCCCGGGGCGTTTATGAAACTCCTGGCGGGACCATCCTCTACTTTGCCCATGAATACCTGGAAACCCTGACTTTGGACAAGGAAGTCCAGCACGAGAAGGCCAAGCTGGCCATCACCTACGGCGAGCTGGTCTACGATGGCAAATGGTTCACGCCTTTGAAGGATGCCTTGGATGCTTTTGTCGACCAGACCCAGGAAGCCGTCAACGGCACGGTCAAGCTTAAGCTCTACAAGGGCAACATCATCAAGGCCGGCGCAAGTTCAGAGGACAGCCTCTACTCACCAGAACTGGCAACGTTTGATGCTTCTGACTACGACCAGGCGGAAGCCGGCGGCTTCATCGACCTGTTTGGTCTGCCAATCTCCGTTCAAGCCCGTCTTGATGCCAAGAAGGGCAACAAGTAGGCCAGCTGCTTTATATAGTAGAAGCAGAGCGTGACGGAGATTTTTGACGAAGGAGATTGCCATGAAAAAGATGTGGGCTGGCCGGACGGTTGGCAAGACGGACCAAATCGCGGATGACTTCAATTCATCGATTCATTTTGACCAGCGGCTTTACAAGGAAGACATCGCGGGCTCAATCGCCCACGCCAAGATGCTGGCCAAGCAGGAGATCATCCCGGAAGACTCAGCCAAGGACATCATCAAGGGCCTTGAAGGGATTGAAGCTGACCTGGACCAGGGCAAGCTTGACTTTGACCCTACTGCTGAAGACATCCACATGTTCATTGAAGAAGTTCTGACGGAGCGGATCGGGGCGGATGGAAAAATGCTGCATACGGCCCGGTCCAGAAATGACCAAGTGGCCTTGGACATCCGCTTGTACATGCGCAAGGAAAACCAGGCCATCCAGCAGCTCTTGACTGACCTGGTGTCAGCCCTGTGCGACAAGGCGGAAGAATACAAGGCGGCTTTGATGCCCGGCTACACCCACCTGCAGCGGGCCCAGCCAATTACTTTTGGCCACCAGCTGATGGCTTATGCCTACATGTTTATGCGCGACAAGAGCCGCCTGGCTGACATGGAAAAGCGGATGAACTATGACCCAATCGGCTCTTGTGCCTTGGCGGGGACGACCTATGACACGGACCGCTTCTATGAGGCCTCCTTGCTGGGCTTTGCCGGGCCGGTACCCAACAGCCTGGATGGGGTCAGCGACCGCGACCACGTCGTGGAGGACTTAAGCGACCTGGCAATGGTGATGATGCACCTGTCGCGGCTGAGCGAAGAAATCGTCTTATGGTCATCTTGGGAATTCCACTTCGTGACCCTGGATGATGCCTACACGACCGGCTCCTCTATCATGCCGCAGAAGAAGAACCCGGACATGGCGGAATTGGCCCGGGGGAAGACTGGCCGGGTCTATGGACACTTAATGGGCCTTTTGACCACCTTGAAGGGGTTGCCGCTAGCCTATAACAAGGACATGCAGGAAGACAAGGAAGGCTTGTTTGACGCGGTCGACAGCGTCAAAATGTGCCTGGCCACCTTCATCCCCATGATTGAGACCATGCAGGCCAACGAAGACGCCATGCTCAAGGCGGCTCAGCGCGGCTTCATCAATGCCACCGACCTGGCGGACTACCTGACCAAGAAGGGACTGCCTTTCCGGGATGCCTACCATCTTTCCGGCCAGCTGGTGGCTAAGTGCATCAAGGAGGAGACTGTCTTGGAAGACCTGCCTTTGGCTGAGCTGCAGCAGTTCAGTCCCCTGTTTGAAGAAGACGTCTACCAGGCGATCGATCTCCACAACTGCCTAGAAAAGCGGAAGTCATTCGGCGGGCCGAGTCCCGCGTCCGTGCAGGCGCAAGTAGCGGAGGTCCGCCAGCAGCTGCAAGTTAAAGATTAACGAATCTTGCCTGATTTTCTTTAAGCATTAAATATTTTTGACCTTGTTCTTAGACACTGACAGGCATTCTGTCAGTGCCTTTTTATGTTTTTTATTGTTGCTGAAGATTATTCTAAGAATGCGCTTGCATTCACGCCGGAGCTTTGATATCTTATTTTTGAAAAAATTAATAGGTTGTCCTGATTAATGGATAATTGTGCAAAGGAGAGAAAAAATATGTCATCAAAGCCAAGCATGTCCTGTCATCGTTTTTGGGATAAGCCGCCGTGCATCGCGATCAGCCACGACTCAATCTACCGATTTTCAAAGCAAGAATTGGCGCAGAGCGTGACTGACGCCGGCTACCGGATGGGGCCAGGGTTCCTCGCGGCCTATGACCTGCGGGACAAGCCGCTTGATGGCATCTATCGGACCGTGATCTATGACCGCCAGGCCGGCGTGGTCTTGTCGGTCCGCTCGGTCAATTTCCTGCTTGCCCGCGTAGAGCGGCAGTTCACCAATACGGAAATGTATATGCATGACTATACCCTTAGCCTGCTGGGCATCAAGGAGCGGCATATCATTTCCTGCGGCAGCTATGCTTACTTCAGTTTTTATAGTTTTCGCCACCGGCCGCTGGATTTGGTTGGCCTCTGTCCAATGGTGGATTTTGCCTTTGCCGACCAGAAGGCGGCTTTCCGGACGAGCAATATTCCCTGCCGCTTCCTGTTCGACGTTGCTTCAAGGCCAGGCAAGGCCAAGCACGACCTGCAGGCTGGATTGACGCACAACTGGGCCATCAAGTTCTACCTGCAGCAGCTCAATGAGCGGCATGGGGCTGCCAAGCCCAAGTGGCCGGCCGATTCGATCCTGCATCAGCCGGGATATGTTGCCGGTCAGACCTTGAAAGAGCTGGAAGCAACCGACTTTATGCAAGAGGCCAGAAAATGCGAGGAGGACTTGGCCCAGGGCTTTTCCCTGGAGTTTCTGCGCAAGCTGGAGTATCCCCTCTACGGCGGAGCTGACATCGACCGGATGCTGGATGCCTGCCGGGCGGCCTACAAGAACATGCACTAAGCTAGGATATATCTGCGCTGACTGCAACCAAAAAGCCAAGACTTAAATAAGCCTTGGCTTTTCGTCATTTTTAAGGTAAATTTGCTGTATATTAAGCTGCTACTTGCTGAGATCCTGTCCCTTCATCCAGCTGAGCAGGGCATCAACGTCAGGGTTTTCCCGGTCGTCGGCAGTGATTAGGCTCAAAGTTGAGGCGTTGGCGCTGACGTCGAAGTCAAATGGAATCTTCTGCAGGCCGTAGGCCGCCGTTGCTCCGGCCGCGAAAGGCTGAACGGCAATTCCCTGCTGAGTCAGGACCATCATTGACTGGGCCACCACGTTGTTGGCGAAGAAGATGCGGCTGCTTGCGCATTCTTGCTCCAATTTCTCCTGCAGGGCCGACATCACCGGCGGAGCCCAGGAGGAGTCCAGGAAGATCAGGTCGTTGCCATCAAGATCGCTTGGCTTCAAGCTCTGCTTGCCGGCAAAAGCGTGAGACTTTGGAATCACGGCGCACCATTCGATCTGGCAGAGGTCGGTGTGGCTGAAGCCGGAAGCCTTGGGAATGGCTTCCGAGGTAGTCAGGACCATGTCCAGCTCGTGGGCGGCCAGCTTATTCATCAGGTCGGCATGCTTTTCAACATAGTATTCAAAGTTCATCGTTGGGTGCAGGGTCTTGTACTCGCGCAGGATGCGGGGGATGATGACCTGCTCGGCTGGCATGCCCAAAAGGCCGATCCGCAAGATGGTTTGTCCCTCAGCCATGGCAATCCGCTTGGCTTTGGAGAGGGCAATGCGGTAGCCATCCAGCTCGGCCTTCATGCTGTTGTAAAGGCTCTTGCCGGCAGGGGTCAGAATCATCTTCCGGCGGGAACGGCTGAAGAGCTGGTAGCCGAGCTGCTTCTCAATTGAAGAAATGGCCAAGGAAACGGCTGGCTGTGACATGTTCATGTTCTCCGCGGTCTTGGTAAAGCTCTGCGTCTGGGCCGCATTGATGAAAATTTCTAAGTGTTCAATTCTCACGGTAATTCAGTTAGCTCCTAATTCTAATAATGAATGCAAATCGCTCGCAAAAGTGCCCAATTTGCTGCTAGCGATCCAAAAATAATCATATCTCAAGTCTGACATAAAGAAAAAATTATTTTCCAAAAGCCCGATTTTTTTGGAAAACAAGCAAAAGCTGATCAAATAAGTTTTTTATTCCAGCTGAAGAAAAGAATAAAAAGGCTGATGACAAAATGGGAATAATGTTGCCGGTCGGCCACTCCTTTTCAGGTCTGCTGGCAGTCACTTTGGCCTAGGCCAAATGCCTCGATTTTCCAAGCTTTTTAGCCTGCTTGTCCAAAAAGCGCCTTGGCCTGTCCGGAGACAGTACCAGTATTTTATATATTATAGAACCCTCTTCTTAAAAGCAAAGGAAAAAAGGTTAAATTTAATTTCTTTAGGACGAAAAATGATATTGAAAAATTTGCTGGAAGGGATCACAAAGTTCATTCAAATACTAGTGAAATCAGAATCTGTCTTTCAGGAAAGTATGCTAAAATTTAGCAAGATAATATTTAGAAATGGAAATTGTGAAAAATGAAAAATCTCAGCAAATATTTGGCTGATTACAAAAAAGAGAGCATCCTGGCGCCCGCGTTTAAGCTCCTGGAAGCTCTTTTTGATTTGCTAGTGCCGATCGTCGTGGCCCAGATCATCGACTATGGGATCAAGCAGCACAACCAGCCATACATCTTCCAGCAGGCCGGACTCTTGGTCCTGCTGGCGGTTCTGGGGATCGCGTCTTCGGTCACGGCCCAGTGGTTTGCCGCCAAAGCCAGCGTCGGCTTTGCGACCAAGCTGCGCCAGGCGGCTTTTGACAAGGTGGAATCCTTGAGCTTTGCCAACCTGGACCAGACTGCCCCCAGTACCTTGATCACCCGGTTGACTTCCGACATCAATCAGGTGCAGACAGGCTTGAACATGGCCCTGCGGCTCTTGCTCAGAAGTCCCTTCATCGTTTTTGGCTCCATGGTGATGGCCTTTACGATCAACTTTAAGGCTGCCTTGATCTTTCTGGCGGCAATTCCGCTGTTGGCCTTGGTCGTTTTCGGCATCATGCTGGTGTCCATCCCGCTCTACCGGCAGGTCCAGGCCAGACTGGATGAGATCACCCGACTGACCAATGAGAACCTGACCGGGGTCCGGGTCATCCGGGCCTTTGGCAAGGAGGGGGCGGAAGTGGCCAAGTTTGACCAGAAGGTCGCGGCCATGACCAAGCTGAATGAGTTCGTCGGCCGCCTGGCGGCCGCCTTGAATCCGCTGACCTACGCCCTGATCAACATCGCGACCATCATCTTGATCTACGTTGGCGCCATCCAGGTCAACAGCGGCGCCATGCAGCAGGGGCAAGTGGTGGCCTTGTACAACTATTTGGCCCAGATGATCGTCGAATTGATCAAATTGGCCAGCTTGATCATCACCATCAACCGGGCCCTGGCTTGCGCTGACCGGGTTGACCAGGTCCTTAGCATCGAGCCGGTCCAGACTTATCCGGAAAAAAATGCGGCCAGGCCGGCTGATGCCAGCGTTTCCTTCAAAAACGTGACCTTCACTTACCCGGAAGCCAGCGCGCCAGCCCTTTCGGACATCTCTTTTGAAGCGGCTGCCGGCTCAACGGTCGGCATCATTGGCGGGACGGGATCCGGCAAGTCCAGTCTGGCAGCGCTGATTGCCAGATTCTACGACGCGGATGCGGGCGAGGTTGCCATCGGCGGGCAGGCAGTTGCCGACTTGACCCAGGAAGAGCTGCGCCAGCAGGTGGCCGTGGTGCCCCAGAAAGCCCAGCTTTTTGCCGGCAGCATCCGGGACAACCTGCGCCTGGGCAAGGAAGCGGCCAGCGACCAGGAGCTGTGGAACGCAATCAAGCTGGCCCAGGCCAGCGACGTGGTTGAAAACAAGGCGGGGAAGCTGGACTTTAAGATTGAGCAGGAGGGGCGGAACCTGTCAGGCGGGCAAAAGCAGCGTCTGACCATTGCCCGGGCTCTGGTCAAGCAGTCCCCGGTTCTGATCATGGATGACAGTGACAGCGCCCTTGACCTGGCTACGGCAGCCCGACTCCGCCAGAGCGTGGCTGACCTTTTGCCCAAGCCGACGACCTTTATCATCTCCCAGCGCGCCTCGTCCATCATGCAGGCCGATCAGATCCTGGTCTTGGACGATGGCCGCCTGGTGGGGAAGGGGCAGCATCAGACCCTGCTGCAGACCTGCCGAGTCTATCGGGAAATCATCCGCTCCCAGTTCCCGGATTGGGAGTTGCCTGAATTGGAAAGCGAGGTGGACTGACCGATGGGGAAAACTACCCAAAATAATAGGAAAAAAGCCGAAAATAAAGTTGGCGGCCAAGCCGACGGCATGTCTTCATGGCAAGCCATGAAGCGGGTGCTGCGGCTGCTGAGCAGCTACCGGATTCTGCTGTTTTTGAGCATCATTTTGGCTGGAATTTCCGTTTTGCTGCAGCTGTACGTGCCGGTTTTATTCGGTGACGCGATTGACCAGATTATTGCCCAAGGGCGCGTTGACTTTGCTGCCATCACCCGCCTGCTCGCCAGGATCCTGATCCTGGTCCTGTTGTCTTCGGCCGCGACTTGGGTGATGGGGATCATCAACAACAAGCTGGCCTATTGGACCGTTCAGGACATTCGCCAAAAAGCCATCCGCAAGATCCAGCAGCTGCCTTTGGCCTACCTGGACCAGCATTCAAGCGGGGACATCGTCTCCAGAATCATTGCCGACGTGGACCAGATCTCTGATGGCCTGCTTTTGGGCTTCTCCCAGCTGTTCACGGGGATAGTGACCATTGCCGCGACCTTGTTCTTCATGTTCTCCAAGTCCGTGCCGGTCACCTTGCTGGTCCTGCTTTTGACCCCGGTCAGCTTCTTGGTGGCCAAGTTCATTGCCAGCCATTCCTACCAGATGTTCAAAAAAATGACGGACACCCGGGGCCAGCAGACCGCCCTGATTGAAGAAATGGTCGGCGGGGTCAAGGTCGTCAAGGCCTTTGGCTATGAAAAGCGGGCTTCAGGCCGTTTTGCCAAGATCAATGCCGACCTGCAGAAGTACAGCCAGGCCGCGACTTTCTATTCCAGTCTGACCAATCCGGCAACGCGCTTCATCAACTCGTTGATCTACGCGCTGGTGGCCTTGGCAGGAGCCTTCTTGATCATGGCCGGCCAGCTGACGGTTGGGGGCTTGAGCGTCCTGCTTAACTACGCCAACCAGTACATGAAGCCTTTTAACGATATCAGCTCCGTCGTGACCGAGCTGCAGAACGCCATGGCCTGTGCGGCCCGCGTTTTTGCCTTGATCGACCAAGAGCCGGAAGCCATGGCTGCCAGCCTGGAAAAGGGGCAAAAAGAGCTTGGCGAGGACCTGGGCAGCGTCAAAGGGGAGGTGGACCTGCATGGGGTCAACTTCTCTTATGTGCCAGACAAGCCGCTGATTCAAGACTTCAACCTGGAGGCCAAGCCGGGGATGCGGATTGCCCTGGTTGGTCCGACTGGCTGCGGGAAGACGACTACGATCAACCTGCTCATGCGTTTCTATGATGCCGCTTCGGGCTCAATCATGATCGACGGCAAGAGCATCTACGAAGTTTCCCGCCACTCCTTGCGCCGGAACTTTGGGATGGTTTTGCAGGACACTTGGCTGGAAGAGGGGACGGTCAGGGAAAATATCGCTTTTGGCAAGCCGGAAGCCACGGATGAAGAAATTATCGCCGCGGCCAAGGAAGCCCGCTCCTGGGGCTTTATCCGCCGCCTGCCGGAAGGGCTGGACACGTATTTGACCGCTGACAGCCTGAGCGGCGGGCAAAAGCAGCTGCTCTGCATTACCAGGGTAATGCTGCTCAAGCCGCCAATGCTGATTTTGGATGAAGCCACCAGCTCCATCGACACGCGGACGGAAATGCTGATTCAGCAAGCTTTTGACCGGCTGATGGCCGGGCGGACCTCCTTCGTCGTGGCCCACCGCCTGTCGACGATCGTCAATGCCGACTTGATCTTGGTGATGAAGGACGGACGGATCATCGAGCGGGGAAGACACCAGGAGCTGCTGGAAAAGGGGGGCTTTTACAGCCAGCTCTACCACAGCCAGTTCGCGCAAGAAGAAATGCTTTAGTCAAAGAGTCTGGGAAAAACGTGGCAGTTGAGTACTTTTGAGCTTCAGCAGCTCTCTGCTGTGATTTGAGATACATGAAAAGACTTCCAGAAGTTTTACGCTTCTAGAAGCCTTTTTTATTCGTTAGAGTTTTTCCCAGACTCTTTTGCGTGTCCATGAGCTTGAAAAAATAAAGCGGTTTAAACAACAACTATTTCAAGTTATAATCTTACTAAGAGCATGACAAAATCTGGAAACGAATGCTGCTGATTGGCCGGATACCAGGCCAGCATTTCCGGCAATCGTATAAAGAAACAAGATGAGCATTATGACTAAGAAACCAAACCTAAAGCAACTGATCGACCAAACCTTCAGCTATATCCGCGAACCCTTCCTGGTTTTGCAGGTGAATCAAGGACAGCTGCCGCGCCTGGTCTACGCTAATGCCCGCCTGCTGGAGCTATTGGCTTGTGACAATTTGGAAGAACTGAACGAGTATTTGGACAACCAGCCAGAAAAAATGGTGGTCGCCCAAAACCTGGACGCTTTTCGTAAAATTGTCAGTGCCAACAGCGGCAAGGCTGACCACATGACCCTGACCGACCGCCATGGCCAGGAGCACATCGTCAATTTGGAAATCCGCCGCGCGCCCTTAAGCGAAAGCGGCCTTTTGATCTGCTACGTAACCCCGATCGAGCTCAACCGCGACGTCTTGACCGGTCTGCTTGACCTGCGCTCTTTTCAAGAAGTTGGCCAGACGCAGACCGCCCTTTTGCACGGCTTGGGCAAGTCGACCTCGGTCATCTCCTTTGACTTGGTTGGGATGAAGGATTACAACAACCAATACGGCTTCAAAAAGGGCGATGAGCTCCTGCGCTTTGTCGCTAGCCAATTGACCCGGGCTTTTGGCGAGAATGCCTGCACTCGGTCAGGTGAAGACCGCTTCTACGCCTATGCCGTGGACTTTGGCCTCAATGCCAAATTGCAGGAGATCATCGATGAGGTCAGAAGCCGCCGGGAGATCCGGGTTGGGGTCAGCGGCTATGACCCTGACAAGCTGACTTTTGACGAGGCCTGCAACCAGTCCCGAGTTGCCTGTGAGAGCTTGGCTGATCCCTACAAATCAGGCATCGTCTTTTATGATGAGAAATTGGATCACAGGCACCGGCTGCAAGAGCACGTGCTCCACCATATCGACGAAGCCATCGCCAAGGGCTGGATCCAGGTCTACTACCAGCCGGTAGTGCGGACTTTATCGCAAAAAATGTGTAACGTGGAAGCTCTCAGCCGCTGGATTGACCCTAAATACGGAATAATCTCGCCTGGAGACTTCGTGCCGGTTCTTGAAGACGCCGACCTGTCCTACAAACTGGACCTGTTCGTCTTAAAGCAGGTCTGCCAGATGCTGGACGCTCGTCTTTCCCAGGGGCTGCCGGTGGTTCCGGTCTCCATCAATATTTCCCGTTCTGACTTCAATGCCGTTGACCCGGTAGCGGAAACGGCAGCGGTCCTTGACCGCTATCGCCTGCGCCACAGCCTGATTGCCGTGGAAATCACGGAAACCGCGGTCATGCAGAGCCGGGAGGAGATCTCTAAAGCCATCGGCCGCTTCCATGATCTGGGCTTTCAGGTTTGGATGGACGACTTTGGCTCCGGCTACTCATCCTTGAATGCCTTGAAGGACTTTCATTTTGACGAAATCAAGATTGACATGGGCTTCATGCGCAACTTGAATGACCGCTCCAAAAAGATCGTCACCAAAGCCATCTCCATGGCCAAGTCCTTGGGAATTCATACCCTGACTGAAGGGGTGGAGACTGAAGAGCAGTTCCGCTTCTTGAAGGATGCGGGCTGCGAACGGATCCAAGGCTACTACTTCGGCAAGCCGCAGGCACTGGACGACCTGCTGGCGCATTTGGCCTTTAAGGAAATCCCAATTGAACCGCCGGAGGAAGCCCAGATTTTTGCCAAGGTTGGCCTGATCGATCTGATTACCCCTGAGCCATTGGCCATCTACTTCTATGATGGAATAAGCTTTGCTCCAATCTATGGCAATGCCCGCTTTAAGGACTTGCTGGCGTCAGCCGGCTTAAACGACCGCCTGGCTGATTCAAGCATCCTGCACGGCCTGGCGGAAAAAGCCGTCAGAAGCAACGCCAAGCGCGTTTCCATCGTGATTTCAGGCGGACGCTACTTCCAGTTCTCTTTCAAGCCGGTTGCCCAAGCCCGCAAGGGCTGCGTCCTTTTGACCAAGATCGATGGGACCATCAGCCAAAAGGAAAGCCGGCAGCTGGACTTGAACAAGTCCTTGAAAAACGTGCTGCCGATCTTCAGCCGGATCTATGATCTGGACTTTGCCAGCGACCAAGTCCGCGTCGTGGCCAGTGACCTGGTCGGGGAAAGTCAGGGCCAGACCTTGAGCGGCCTGGCCAGTGCCGCGGAATTCTATGGCAGCGAATGCATCCACCGCGATGACCTGCCGCGCTGGCGTGACTTCTTAAGCTACCGGCAGATCGTTGGCAAGCTGAAGGCCCAAAAGCGCAACTGGCTGACGGAAAACTTCCGGACCAAGGTCAGCGGCGAGCTCTACAACTGGGGCGAATATACCTTGGTGCAGATCAGCGATGCAGAATTCATGCTGATGGTCAAGGTGGACAGCCGGGAAGACGAGCGGCTGAAGGTCTCCTTGCTGGAAGAAATGTATATGAGCAGCCGCCGGGGGCTGGATACGTCCATTGACAACGTTGAATATGAGGTCTGGAAGACCTTGCAGCATGAATCCAGTCTCAAATTCTTCTGGAAGGACACGCAGCGCCGCTTTGTCGGCGTCAGCCGGGCCTTCCTCCAGTACTATGGCTTTGCCAGCCAGAATGCCGTTCTGGGCAAGACTGACGACCAGATTGGCTGGCACAAGGACAATGGACCGTTTAGAGACGATGAGCTGCGGGTCCTGCAAGAAGGCCGGCCGGTCATCAATGCCCAGACGACCCAGGTCTTCAACGGGATCACCAGCCATATTATGGCCTGCAAGTTTCCAATTTTTGACCATGGCCAGATCGTTGGCCTGGTTGGCTACTTTGAAGATCTGGACGCGGCGCTTTCCAGCAAGGAGCGGGTCTTCCCTGGCAAGATCTCAGAAGCTGATGCCATGACCAGCTTCCTGGACGGCAACGGCTTAGCCGCGCGTTTAGTCCAGTACGACGACTACTGGAAGCAGAACCAGCGGGAATACTGCGTGGCTTGGATTGAGGTGGCCGACTTTGACCGGATGAAGATCAACAACGGCTCGGTCTTTGCCAACAAGCTGATCATGATCTGTGCCAAGCTTATCAATGAGCACTTGGCCAAGCGCAATCTGGTTGCCCGGATGCGGGGAGCGGCTTTCGTGATTGCCACCAATACCTTGTCTAAAGAGGAGCTGGCGGCAGAAACGGCGGAAATCAAACAAGCCATTGAAGAAGTAAGCGACATCAACGGCGTCCACTGCCAACTGAACGTGCGGACCGGTCTGGCCCAGGCAAGCGAGGCCAGCTACAGTCAAGAGGCGGTCCAATTGGCCGTCGACCGGGCTTGGGCTGACGAGCGGGAAAAAGAAGAGGACCAGAACCCGGTCAGCGAGTTCAATGAGTATTTGGACCTGCCCTTGCCATTCGTGGTCACCAAGCCGGTCTTTAACGCTTATGGCGACAAGGTGGAAGACGCGATCCTGGTCTTTGCCAACGAGCAGTTCTGCGAGCGCCTGGGCGTCAGCCGCCATGCCCTCTTGGGCAAGCGCTATGCCCAGCTCTACGGCGAGCGGGAAGAGTGGCTCAAGCTCTTGGCGCCAGCCCTTTGGGGCAAGCTCGTCACTGGCGGCTGCTACAACCGGGCGCTGCGGGCTTGGACCAACTATTATTCAAAAGCCGCGGTCTTGCCGGGATGCACGGTGACGATTTTTGAGCCAGTGACTCAAAGCGGCAATGAATCAGCCTTGAAGACGGCGGTCACGGATGAGGAATGCTTCCGTGTGACCCACTTGCTTTTCAACGGCCACCAGTTCTACCATAATATCAAGGATGCCTTGGGCGAGATCGGTGAGGTGGCCGGGGCCAGTCATGTAGAAGTCATCAGAACCGACCGGCACAGCTTCTCCGTCGATTATGAGTGGAGCAAGCAGGGCGGCGGACTTTTGGGCGATGATGCTGAAGAGCTGGAGTATGGTTTCATCCAGCCTTTGGAAGACCAAGCCCAAAAACAGGGCTATGTCCTCTTACGCGATGTCCGTAAGCTGGCTGAAGGGAACGGCAGCTTCCAGAAGCAGGCCGAATTCCTGCATAAAAAGGGCGTCAAGCGGCTCTTGGGCGTGCCGATTTATGATGATGATCACAACCTGAGCGGCTACCTGCTGGCCACCGACTGGCAGAAGAGCGGGCACTTGGACCTGATTCGCCTTATGCAGCTCTTGACGAGGCCGTTTCAGCAGAAGCTGAAAGAAATCGACCGGCGGATTGGGCAGAACGAGTTTGGCAACCGGGATGACGACAATTAGCTAAAAATACACTAGTTATTTAATAAAGAAAAGATATAAATCGCAACAGGCTAATCGCATGATTAGCCTGTTTTTATTTGGCACAAAAAGTCATGCCAAAGATGTGAAAAAATCACTATTTCTTATTGAAGCGATGTAGGGCTGTCATATACTGACAATTGAAAAGATAAATTAAGTATCTTAGTCAGGAGAAAAAATAAATGAAAATCACTGCAGCAGTCGTAGAACACAAGGGTGGCAAGTTCCACATGAGAGACGACATTGATCTGTGCAAGCTTGGCGCGACCGACGTCCGGGTCCACGAAAAAGTCGGCGCGGCTGTAAGCAACTTCAAGCCAGGCGACTAGCCAAGAAGCAATCATGAAGAAATTTTCCCTGTTAAAAAATCCCGGCTCCACTTTGCTTGGAGCCGGGATTTTTGTCATGGCGGCAAAGTGCCGCTGATTAAAGCTATTTGCGCGAGAAGAGGCTGGTCTTTTTAGCCTTGTAGCTGAAGCCTTCGCCGATCGCCTCCGTGGCGTCAAAAATGGTCATGAAGGCGTTAGGGTCTTCGTTTTTGACGATCTGCTTGAGCAGCGGGATCTCCTTGGTATTGATGACCAGGTAGATCAGGTGCTGCTCTTCGTTGGAGTAGCCGCCTTCAGAGTTGATGAAGGTAAAGCCGCGGTCGAGCTCCAGGTCGATCATCTTGGTGATCTCCTTGTACTTTGGCGAGATGATGAAGGCCCCCTTGGCCTGGGTCCCGCCGGCTACGACCTTGCTCAAGACGGTGCTGAGCAGGACGCAGGAAACCATGGTGTAGGCCACGTGGTACAGGTCCAGGTAGGACAAAGAGCAGGCCAGAGCTAAGAAGTCAATGAGCAGCAGCCCGTTGCCTGGCTCAACCCCGCGCGCGGTCTGCATGACCCGGGCGACGATGTCGCTGCCCCCGGTCGTCCCGTTGTAGCGAAAGACCAGGCCCAGGCCCAGACCTGAAAGCGACCCTGCCATCACTGCCGCCAGGAAGGGGTCGTGATGGAGGGGAAGTTGTTCTATAATAGTTTGGTAAGACCATGCACTCAAGAAGAAGGAAAGGCAGAAGGTTCCCCAGATAGTGTAGAGCATTGCCAGCTTGCCCAGGAACTTGAAGCCGATGATGAGCAGGGGAATGTTCAAGACGAAGGTGCTGATCCCGGGGTTGATCCCCGTGAAGTGCCGGATAATCAGGGTAAAGCCTGACAGTCCCCCGTCAGCCAGATGATTGGGAATGGAGATCATGTCCAGGCTGAAGGCATAGATTGCGCTCCCAAGCGTGATCATCACCATATCCAAGGTATTTCTGCCAGTCCATTTAAATTTTGACTTGCGCATTGTTGTCGTCTCCTTTCCTTAACCCCATGCGTCTTCAATTTTAACAAAAATCAGCTTGAATGGAGAAGTTAATGAAAATTAATCAATTGCCAGAATTGTTCGTCAAGGCCCTGCCAGTCTTGCAGACCTTGGAGCAGGCCGGTTTTGAGGCCTACTTCGTCGGCGGCTGCGTCAGAGACCTCCTTTTGGGGCGTCACATCCATGACGTCGATATCACGACCAACGCTTATCCAGAAGAAGTCAAGAAATGCTTTGATCGCACGATTGATACCGGGATCCAGCATGGGACCGTGACTGCCCTGTATGGCGGCGAGAGCTACGAGATTACCACCTACCGGACGGAATCGGGCTACCAGGACTTCCGCCGGCCAGACAAGGTGACTTTCGTGCAGAATCTAGACGAGGACTTGAAGCGGAGGGACTTTACCATCAATGCCCTGGCCATGAACACCAAAGGGGAGATCGTTGACCTCTTCCATGGCCTCGACGACTTGGACAAGAAGGTTATCCGGGCCGTGGGCGTGGCTGAGGAGCGCTTCCATGAGGATGCCTTGCGGATGATGCGGGCCGTCCGTTTCATGAGCCAGCTGCAGTTTTCTTTGGAAGGACGGACTCGGCAAGCCATTGTTGACAACCATGAGCTTTTGAGCAAGATCAGCATTGAAAGAGTCCGGGAAGAGTTCGTCAAGATGGGAACTGGCCCTGATGCCCGCCGGGCTTTCGCGGAATTTTTGGACACGGGATTAAGCGAAGAATGTCCCCACCTTGCCGGAAAAAAGGACCAGTTGACCGTCTTTACCAGCTTAAAGGCCAGTCCATCCAGTGAGCGGGTGCTTTGGTCCTTGATCGTCATCCTTTTGAATTTGCCGGAAAAAGCTATCGGCGGGTTCATGAAGGACTGGAAGAACTCTAATGCCATGACCCGCAAGGTGAAGGGGATTGCGGCCGCTTTTGACAAGCTGGCGCAAAGTCCAAGTGACGTCGATTTGTTTGAAATGGGGGCATTGAATTTAAATGACGCCATTGACGCGGCCTTCATTTTGGGCCAGCCGGTTGACTCCAAGACCTTGCTGGACCGCTACCAGAAGCTGCCAATTAAGGACAGCGACGATCTGGCCATTGACGGCCGCTGGCTGATCGCCCAAGGCGTGCGCCCTGGTCCAAAGATGGGGACGCTGCTGAACGACATCAAGACCAAGGTGATCAATGGCGACCTGGTCAACAGCGAGCTGGCCATCGCCAAGTACGTCAGTCAGCAATTGTAGATGAATAGCGATAAAGCCTCGTCACCATTGGTGGCGGGGCTTTTGTTTTGTAGTGGGAACGCTGCAGTTGGGTAACCTTTCGGGAATTAAACTTCTAAAATTCCAAAGCTAAGTCAAAAATTTCGTGCTCCATTCCCGAAAAGTCCCCAACTGAACCGAAAATCAGCTAATTTTCTCACAAGCCAATCAAAAACTGATTTCCTTCAATGGCTACTTGAAACATAAGCATTCAAAAAAGACCTTGATCAAGCGATCAAGGTCTTTTTACAACGCGGGCATCAGACATAGAAAAGCACGGAGAAGTACATCAATACCGAGCCCAGCAGTACAAAAAAGTGCCAGATGACGTGGCTGAAGGGGAGATTTCTCATCGAGAAGAAGAGGCAGCCAAAGGTATAGGCCACCCCGCCCCAGACCAAGAGCCAGAAGCCGGTGGGCCCCAGGCGCGGGTACAGCTGGCTGGCGGCCAGGATGACCATCCAGCCCATGGCAATGTAAAGAATGGTGTCGCCGATCCAGTGCTTGCCCCGGTTGAAGATATAGTAGACGATCCCAAACACGGTCAGGGCCCAGATGATCCCGAACATCCACCAGCCTTCAGCGCCGCCAATGGCGACCAAGGTGTAGGGGGTGTAGGAACCGGCAATGGCAATAAAAATTGACGAGTGGTCGAAGATCTGGAAGACCTTCCGCGCTCTGGTAAAAATCAAGCTGTGATATAAGGTTGAGAAGAGGTAAAGCAGGATCATGCAGGAGCCATAAATGGCAAAAGTCGTGATCCGCAAGGCGCTGCCGGTGTGGGCCGCCTTGACGATCAAGATGACCAGCCCCGCCACGGCCAAGCCAAAACCAATTCCATGAACGACGGCGGAAAGCACGTTGTCAACGACATGGTAGGCTTTAGACCGCTCTTCAGGTTCACTCCAAGGATTAAAAGTCATGCAAACATCCTTTCAAATCGTTATCAGTTTTCACAAAAAGTTTGCTATACTAAATTCGTATAAACTAAATTCTATCATAATGGTTGCCAGTCGGGGCAATTGATAGAATATTATGGAAATTGAGGTCATTTAAATTGGCAAAGATCAAGATCATGACGGACTCTTCCGTACAGCTGAGTCCAGAAGAAATTGAAAAATATCACATTACCGTGGTGCCGCTGTCGATCACGATTGATGGCCACACTTATACGGATGGGGTTGAAATTACCCGTGCCAACTTCATCAAGAAGATGGATGAAGCGGACCAGCTGCCAAAGACCAGCCAGCCGCCGGTTGGGGTCTTTTTGGAAAAAATGAAGGAACTGACGGCTGACGGCAGCGAGGTTCTGGGCATTTTTATGGCCAAGAGCCTGTCCGGGACCGTTGATGCCGCCCGTCAGGCCGCTGAACTGGTCGAAGGCAAGATCACGGTCATTGACTGCGGCTACACCGACCGCTCCCAAGGCTACTACTGCCTGGAAGCAGCCAAATATGCCGAAGCCGGCAAGAGCATGGACGAGATCGTCGAGCACCTGGATGAAGTTGGCGACAACATGTACCTGGAAATGATGGTGCCGAACCTGAAGAACATTCTGGCTGGGGGCCGCTTAGGCAGATTGGCGGGCCGGGTCGTGTCCGCCTTGAACTTCCACGTGGGCCTGGTCATGAAGAACGGGAAGCTGACCGTGCCTTACCGCGGCCGCGGGCACAAGTTCATGAAGAAGTTCGACGACATGATCGTCGACCAGCTCAAGGAACTGGGCGACAAGGTCGACCGGGTCGGCATCTCTTACGTTGATACCCGCGAAGACATGGAGAAGCTGGCCGCCCGCTTCAAGGAAGTCAACCCTAACTTGGACATCCTGATCCAGGAGACCAGCCCGATCATCATTACGCACGCAGGACATGGCGCTTACGCGGTCATGTTCTTCGCTAAGACGGAGCACTAGCATGGCTTACCGGCAAAGTTTCTATCAGTTCCTGATGACCCAGCGCGACTCTGATTCCCGTGAAGAGATTGCCCAATTTGCCAACAATGCCCAGTTCGATTCGTCCTTCCCAAAGCAGGAGCAGGACAAGAACAAGCTCTCTGAGTACCTGGAAGAAAACGCCGGCTACCTGCCGACGATGACGATCTTCGACGATGCTTGGGAGCGATACGTCGAGAAAATGCAGTACTAGCATGATATCGATTACCAAGAGCCTCGCGGCTCTTCTTTATTTGCGGCTGGGGAATGAAGCGGCAAAAATAACAGCAAAATAATTTTTTTAGAATAGTAAACAGATATTTGCTTAAGATTGGTATTAGCTTATTGGAGGAAAAATGACTAAGATTCAATGGTATCCTGGCCACATGAACAAGGCCAGGAATCAGCTCGAAGACAAGATGAACCTGATTGACGTGGTTGTGGAAGTATTGGATGCCCGGATTCCGATCGCGTCCAGAAACCCGATGATCGCCGAACTGGTTGGCGACAAGCCGCACTTGATCGTCTTGAACAAGGCCGACTTGGCGGACCCGGTGATGACCAAGCTTTGGCAAAAGGCCCTGATGGGGCCTAAGACCTCAGTCATGGCTATGGACGGCAAGCACAGCACCAACATGCAGGCTTTGATCCACCTGATCAAGCGGGCGGGGCAAGACAAGGTGCAGAAGCTGCAGGAGAAGGGGGCGGCTACCCCAACCATCCGCATTGCCTTGGTCGGGGTGCCAAACTGCGGCAAGTCCACCATCATCAACCGCCTGGTTGGCCACAACGTGGCGATTACCGGCGACAAGCCCGGCGTTACTAAGGGCCAGTCTTGGCTGAAGACCCAGCACGGGATTCAAATCCTGGACACGCCAGGGATTTTGTGGCCAAAATTTGACGACCAGGCCGTCGGCTACAAGCTGGCTGCCTTTGGGGCCATCAAGGATACCATTTTCCACGCCGATGACGTGGCTTTGTTCGTGATCGCCCAGATGCGCCAGTACTACCCGGCTTACCTGGCCAAGTTCGCCAACACGAGCAAGGAAGCCCTGGAAAACATCTCAGATACCGACCTGCTTTTGGCTATGACCCAAAACAATGGGATGCGGGACGACTACGACCGCTTTGCCAACTTCATGCTCCTGCGCCTGCGCAAGGGCAAGCTGGGGCGGATTACGCTGGACCGGCCGAACCATGACAATTAGCGAAATCAAGGCCCTGCTCAAAAGCGGCCAGGTTGACCCAGCCACTTTGGCTGCCCTGCGCCAGGACCCGCGAAAAGGCGTGGCCGCGGCCCTGAAGGCCTATGACAAGCGGATGGCCAAGGAAAGCGAAAAGAAAGCGGCTTTTTTGGCCCGCTTCAAGTATGAACGGGAATTCTGGGCCAAGGGGCAGCTGGTGGCCGGAGTCGATGAAGTCGGCCGGGGGCCTTTGGCTGGACCGGTCGTCGCGGCCGCGGTCATCCTGCCCGCCGGCTTTGACCTGGTGGAAGTCAATGACTCCAAGCAGCTGAGCCCCCAAAAGCGCCTGGCCCTCTACCCGAAGATCCTGCAAGAGGCCGTCAGCGTCGGCGTCGGCGTGATGGACAATCAGGTGATCGACCGGATCAATATCTATGAGGCTGACCGCCAGGCCATGCGGCAGGCGGTTCAGAGCCTGTCCGTCCAGCCGGATGCCTTGCTGGTCGACGCGATGAACGTGCCGGTCAAGCTGCCGCAGACGGAATTGATCAAGGGGGATGCCAAGTCCAACTCGATCGCGGCTGCTTCGATCGTGGCCAAGGTCTTCCGGGACACTCTGATGGATGACTATGCCCAGCTTTACCCCCAGTACGGCTTCCAGCACAATGCCGGCTACGGGACGGCGGAGCACCTCGCGGCTTTGCAGGAATTCGGCCCCACGCCGATCCACCGCCTGACTTTCGCGCCAGTAGCTGACATGGTCAATGAAAATAATGAATAGTTTATAAGACTGCCGCGGCAGTCTTATTTTTTGGCAAATTTTTTAAAAAATTTCCGGTAAAAAGTGCCCTTTTTTGCGTAATAGTAAGTGGAGGGAAAATTATGAACAAAACCGAATTTCTTCTGCGACTGAAAATGCAAAAGGGGCTCAGCTACCTGAAGATCCTCCAGGTCATGCAGCAGATGCCGCCTGACGAGGACGTGGACCATGAGTGGCTCAGCTGCCTGGAATTGCCGGACGAGCTCATCCTGAAGGTGGAGTCCGCCTTCTTCAATGACCGCTTTGAAAGCGCCATTGAGCGGGTTCAGCGGCAGTTCAAGATCATTACTTTCTTTGACGACCTGTACCCGGTCAAATTGCGGGAAATCTACCGCCCGCCGGTCCTCTTGTTCGCGATGGGCGACTTGGGCCTGCTTGAGCGGGAAATCACCGTCATCGTCGGTTCCAGAACCCCGACCGCCTACTCCCGGCAAGTGATTGAGAACCTGATGCCGGAGCTTTTGCGCCGCAAGCAGGTGATCGCGTCCGGCCTGGCCCAGGGGGTTGACGCGATTGCCCACCAGACCACCCTGAATTATGGCGGCAAGACGATTGCCGTGGTGGGCAACGGGCTGAACTACTTCTACCCCCAGGGCAATATGGACCTGCAGCGAGCGATTGCCAAAAAGGGGCTCTTGCTCAGCGAGTACCTGCCGGATACCCCGCCCAAGCCCTTCAGGTTCCCGGAGCGCAACCGGATCCTGGCCGGCATCTGCAAGAACGTGATCGTGACTGAGGCCAAGGAGCATTCCGGCTCCTTGATTACCGCCAATTTGGCCCTGCAGGAAAACCGCAACGTCTACGCGATTCCCGGCCAGATCAACTCCCCCTTGTCGGTTGGCACCAACCAGCTGATTTCGGCGGGCGCGACTCCGATTATTGGCCCGCATCTGGAAGGAATCGGCTGACTTTTTGTCCGCGCCAGGACTTGTTTTTTCCTTTATTAGCTTTTCTTTTAGTTGACAATTCGCCAAATAATACCTATATTGGAAAAAGATTTGAATTTAGATTACAAGTGAAAGGGGCATTTGATGCCTGCTACGACAAAGAAAGCTACGAAGAAAACGACAGCGACTAAGAGCGCGGCCAAGACCAAGGCCAAGCGCAAGAGAAGCAAGGTCAAGAAGGACCTGGTCATCGTGGAATCGCCAGCCAAGGCGCACACGATTGAGAAGTACCTGGGCCGCAAGTATCACGTGATTGCCTCTAAGGGCCACATCCGCGATCTGCCCAAGTCCCAGATGGGGGTCGACATTGAGAACGACTACAAGCCAAAGTACATCTCCATCCGCGGCAAGGGCGACACGATCAAGGAACTGAAGAGCGAGGCCAAGAAGGCCAACAAGGTCTACCTGGCTTCCGACCCGGACCGGGAAGGGGAAGCCATTGCCTGGCACGTGGCCCACGTTTTAGGGCTGGATGAGAAGGAGCAGAACCGGGTCACCTTCAACGAAGTGACCAAAGACGCGGTCAAGGAGGCCTTCAACCACGCCCGGACCATCGACATGGACACGGTCGACGCCCAGCAGGCCCGCCGGGTCCTGGACCGCTTGGTCGGCTACTCCCTGTCGCCAATTCTCTGGTCCAAGGTCAAGAAGGGCCTCTCAGCCGGCCGGGTGCAGTCCGTGGCCCTGAAGCTGGTCATTGACCGGGAGAAGGAGATCAAGGCCTTCAAGCCTAAGGAATACTGGACCATTGAAGCCGAATTTGAGAAGGACAAGAAGTTCCAAGGCAGCTTCTACGGGGTCAAGGGAAAGAAGACCGAGCTGCCTGACAATGACGCCGTTCAGGACCTGCTCAAGCAGTTTGACAAGAAGCAGCCTTTTGAAGTGGCGAAAGTGGTCAAGCGGGAAGTCCGCCGGCAGGCGGCAGCCCCCTTCACCACTTCAACCTTGCAGCAGGAGGCCAACCGGCGCTTGAACTTCCGGACCTCAAAGACCATGAACATTGCCCAGCACCTCTATGAAGGGGTCAGCCTGGGCAAGGAGGGGACCGTCGGCTTGATCACCTACATGAGAACCGACTCCAAGCGGGTTTCCCCGGTCGCGACCGCTGAAGCTGCCAAGTTCATCAATGAGGAATACGGGGAAGCGTTCGCGGCCAAGAAGCAGCGGCACTTCAAGAACCAGGAAGATGCCCAGGACGCCCACGAAGCCATCCGGCCAACCAGCGTCTACCGCACGCCAAAGTCCCTTGAGTCCGTCTTGACCCGCGATGAGCTCCGCCTCTACAGCCTGATCTGGTCGCGCTTCGTGGCCAGCGAGATGACGCCGGCCGTGTTTGACACGGTCCGCTATGACCTGGTCCAAAACGAGGTCTGCTTCAGAGCCTCCGGCTCAGTTATGAAGTTTGCCGGCTTCACCAAGGTCTACGACAACCGGGCTGAAAAGAACGTTACCCTGCCGGTTTTGGAAGAAGGAGACCAGGTCAAGCTGACCAAGTCCGACAACAAGCAGCACTTCACCCAGCCGCCGGCCCGCTACACGGAAGCCAGCCTGGTCAGAGCCCTGGAAGAAAACGGGGTCGGGCGGCCGTCAACCTACGCGCCAACCATCCAGAACATCCAGACCAGAAACTACGTCAAGCTGGAAGGGCGCGCCATCGTGCCGACTGAGCTGGGCGAGATCGTCGACGGCCTGGTTGAGCAGTTCTTCCCGGACATCACCAGCGTGGACTATACGGCCAAGCTGGAAAGCGACCTGGACGAGGTCGAGGACGGGAAGAAGGACTGGGCGGCCGTGGTCGACCAGTACTACAAGCCTTTCTCCAAGGAACTGGAAAAGGCTGACAGCGAGATCCAGAAGATCCAGATCAAGGACCAGCCAGCTGGCTTTGACTGCGAGATCTGCGGGGCGCCAATGGTGATCAAGATGGGCCGCTACGGCAAGTTCTACGGCTGCTCGCGCTTCCCTGACTGCCACCACACCCAGGCGATCGTCAAGAAGGTCGGCGTGACCTGCCCGAAGTGCGGCCAAGGCGAGATCTTGGAGAAGAAGTCCAAGCGCGGCCGCAAGTTCTATGGCTGCTCGCGCTACCCGGACTGCGACTTCGTCTCCTGGGACAAGCCGATCGCGCGCACTTGCCCTAACGACGGCCACTTCCTGGTCGAAAAGAAGCGCAAGGACGGGATCATCGTCCAGTGTCCAAACGGCGACTACAAAGAAGAGCCACAGGCGGAAAGCGAAGCCGTCAGCGGTCAGGAATGAAAATGATTGCTTAAAAATCAATAAAATTAAGCGTTTACCATCAACCGAAATTCGATTGATGGTATTATTTTTAGAAGAAGAATTTTTACGCGAATTAATAGGATTAAAGGATTGAAAGAAATGACTCAAAAAGTAACTGTTATCGGCGGCGGACTGGCCGGCTCAGAAGCCGCTTGGCAACTGGCCAAGCGGGGCATCGAAGTTGACTTGTACGAAATGCGGCCTAAGAAGCTGACCCCAGCCCATGAAACCGGCGGCTTCGCGGAATTGGTCTGCACCAACTCCATGCGGTCCAACCAGCTTTCCAACGCGGTTGGCCTGCTCAAGGAAGAAATGCGCCGCATGGGCTCCTTGATCATGGAAGCCGCTGACGCGACGCAAGTGCCAGCCGGCGGGGCCTTGGCCGTTGACCGGGCGGACTTCTCCAAGTACGTCACTGACAAGCTCAAGAGCATGGACAAGATCACGGTTCACGATGAGGAAATCACTGACCTGCCAACTAACGGCATTACGGTCGTAGCGACTGGTCCATTGACCTCAGACGGGCTGGCGGAGAAGATTCAGGAATTTGAAGGCCGGGACTCCCTCCACTTCTTTGATGCCGCCGCTCCAATCATCGCGGCCGACTCCATCGACATGGACATCGTCTACAAGAAGAGCCGCTATGACCGGGGCGAGGCAGCCTACCTCAACTGCCCGATGAACAAGGAGCAGTACGAGGCTTTCGCGGATGCGCTGATTCACGCGGAGACCGCTGAGCTGCACGGCTTTGAGAAGTCTGAGGTCTTTGAAGGCTGCATGCCAATTGAGGTCATGGCCGCCCGGGGCCCGAAGACCATGCTGTTTGGCCCCCTCAAGCCAGTCGGCCTGGAAGACCCGCACACGGGCAAGACCCCATACGCGGTCGTGCAGCTTCGCCAAGACAACGCGGCCGCGTCCATGTACAACATCGTGGGCTTCCAGACCCACCTGAAGTACGGGGAGCAAAAGCGGGTCTTCCGCATGATTCCGGGTCTGGAAAACGCCCGCTTCGTTCGCTACGGCAAGATGCACCGGAACACCTACATGGCCAGCCCGGAAGTCTTGAATGCCACTTATGAGGCCAAGCAGCGCCAGGGGCTCTTTTTTGCCGGCCAGATGACCGGCGTTGAAGGCTACGTTGAAAGCGCGGGCTCAGGCTTGGTTGCTGGGATCAATGCTGCCCGAGAGGCCTTGGGGCAAGCGCCGGTTGTCTTCCCGAAGACTACGGCCCTGGGCTCCATGGCCAACTACATCACGACCACTGATGCCAAGCACTTCCAGCCAATGAACGCTTCCTTTGCCCTGATTCCTGGCCTTGAAGGCAAGAAGATCCGCAACAAGCGCGAGCGCCACGAGAAGATTTCCGAAAGAGGCCTGCAGGATCTGGAAGCCTTTAAGGAACAAGAGCTGGCTGACTAATGAAGGACGAGTTCCTGGACCAGTTCCTGAGCTATTTGAAAAATGAGCGGGCCTACAGCCCCAAGACCATCCAGGCCTATCAGCGGGACTTGGAAGCAGCCAGGCAGTTCTGGCAGGACAATGGCGGCTTTCCCGGCTGGGGGCGCTTAGCGGGCCGGGACCTTGAAATCTACCTGCAGGACTTGGCCAGCCGCGGCCTGGCCCGGTCGACGACCAGCCGGAAGATGTCCAGCCTCAAGTCCTTCTACCGTTTTTTGACCAAGCGCCAGCTGGCCGCGGTGGATCCAACCGCCGGGATCGTCATCAGGCGGGGCGAGAAGAAGCTGCCCCAATTCTTCTACCCCCAGGAGATCAAGCGGGTCTTTGACTCCCTGAATGACGACCGTCCCCTGACCATCCGCAACCGGGCCATCTTGTCCTTGTTCTATGCCACGGGGATGCGGGTGAGTGAGCTGGCGGCCTTAAAGTTCCAGCAGCTGGACATAGACCGGCAGCTGATCCTGGTTCACGGCAAGGGCGGGAAGGACCGCTGGGTCTTGTTTTCGGATGAGGCCAAGCAGGACCTGCAGCGCTACTTGGACCAAAGTCGGCCGCTTTTGCTGGGACACAAGGAGGACGGCGGCCAGGTCTTTTTAAGCCAGCGGGGCGATCCCTTGGCGGTAAGGACGATCCAGGAGGTCATCCGGCAGATTTTCGCCAAGGCCGGCGCTGGGACGGGGGCCCACCCCCATGAATTGCGGCATACTTTTGCCACCCAGATGCTGAACAACGGGGCGGACATCAGGAGCGTGCAGGAATTGCTGGGCCACGCCAGCCTGTCGACGACCCAGATCTACACGCACGTGACGATGGCTCACCTTAAAGCTGATTACGCGAAATATTTTCCACGGAAGGGCCCGAAATGAGCTCAAAGTGCTAAGATGAAAATGGCCCTACGGCCAAAAAATGGAGGATAGAGAAAAAATGACGACGATTTGTTCCGTTAAATACCATGGCCAGACCGCGATCGCGGGCGATGGCCAAGTTACCTTGGGAAAGAGCATTATTGCCAAGTCTTCAGCCAGAAAGATCCGCCGGATCTACCACGACCGCGTGGTGATCGGCTTTGCTGGCGGCGTGGCTGATGCCGTCAGCCTGGAAGAAATGCTGGAAGGGAAGCTGGAAAGCTTTAACGGCGACCTGCGCCGGGCAGCCGTTGAAATGGCCCAGTCCTGGCGCAAGGACCCGACCCTGCAGAAGCTGGAAGCGATGCTGATTGCTTTTGACGACAAGGACCTGCTCCTGATCTCCGGCAACGGCGAGGTGCTGGAGCCGGATGAAAGCGTGGTGGCAATTGGCTCAGGCGGCTACTATGCCCAAGCAGCCGCGATTGCCATGACTCGGCACAGCGAAGGCATGAGCGCGGCGGAGATTGCCAAGGAAGCCGTGGACATTGCCGCGGGGATCGATGTCTTCACCGACCACCAGATTATTACTGACGAAATCGAGGCAAAATAATGAAGCAGAAGACTCCAAAGCAGATCGTGGCCTTGCTTGACCAATACATCATTGGTCAAGACGAAGCCAAGAAGTCAGTCGCTATCGCCTTGTACAACCGCTACCGCCGGGCCCAGCTGCCAAAGGACGTGCAAAAGGACATCACGCCCAAGAACATCCTGATGGCTGGCCCGACCGGGGTCGGCAAGACCGAGATTGCCCGCCGCCTGGCTGACATCGTCGAGGCGCCTTTCGTCAAGGTCGAGGCCACCAAGTTCACCGAAGTCGGCTACGTGGGCCGGGACGTGGAATCAATGGTCCGGGACCTGGTGACTGAAGCCGTCCGCATGGTGGAAAAGGAAGAATTCGCCCGCGTGGAGGCCCAGGCCGCCCGCGAGGCCAACAAGATCCTGGTCAGAAAGCTGGTCCCAGGCATCAAGCGCGATGACCGCCAGAACCAGATGCAGCAGATGCAGTCAATGATGCAGAACCTTTTGGCAGGCAATCCTTTGGCAAGCCCAGAGGAAGATGACGGGGAAGTGACTGATGAAATCAGAAATGAGCGTCTGTCAGTTGCTGAGCAGCTGGACAAGGGACTCTTGGAAAACCGGAAAGTCACCATCGAAGTCGAGCAGGCGCCAAAGGTCAACCCAATGGGCGACATGATGGGCCAGATGGGGATGGACATGTCCTCAGTTCTGGGCGACATGATGCCCAAGAAGAAGGTCAAGCGGACCCTGCCGGTCAGCGAAGCCCGCCAGCTGCTGATCCAGGAGAACGAGCGCAAGCTGGTCGACTACGACAAGATCTACCAGAAGGCGATCGAGCGGACCAGCCAGGACGGGATCATCTTCATCGACGAAATCGACAAGATCGTTGCCGGCAACAAGAACAACTCCGGTGAAGTCTCACGTGAAGGGGTACAGCGCGACATTTTGCCAATCGTGGAAGGGTCAACCGTCAACACCAAGTACGGTCCGGTCTCCACTGACCATATTCTGTTCATCGCGGCGGGGGCTTTTGCCGAAAGCAAGCCGAGCGACCTGATCCCTGAATTGCAGGGGCGCTTCCCAATCAGAGTCGAGTTGAACGGCCTGACCAAGGAAGACTTCGTCAAGATCCTGAAAGACCCGCAAAACTCCCTGCTCAAGCAATACATTGCCTTGCTGAAGGCAGACGGGGTCAGCCTGGTCTTTACGGCCGAAGCCGTGGACAAGATCGCTCAAATCGCTTATGAAGTCAACCAGGGAACTGACAACATCGGTGCCCGGCGTCTCGCCACCATTTTGGAAAAACTGTTGGAAGATGTGCTCTACGAAGGGCCGGACATGGAAATGGGGCAGATTACCGTGACCCAGGCCTATGTAGAGCAGAAACTGAGTGATATCGTAAAGAACAAGGACCTGACCAAGTTTATCTTGTAAAGATCCTGAACAAGGAACCGAAGCTATGGAATACACTATTGAGAATGGAATTATCAAAGTAACTGTTTCAACCCATGGAGCTGAAATTCAAAGCATTGTCGGCAAGCATCTGGGCAATGAATACATTTGGCAGGCTGATCCTGCCGTTTGGGGCCGCCATGCTCCCGTCCTTTTCCCAATCGTTGGACGTCTGAAGAACGACTCTTACACCTACAAGGGCAAGAAGTACGAAATGCACCAGCACGGCTTTGCCCGTGACATGGAGTTTGCTCTGGAAGAGCAGACTGAAGACAAGCTGACCTTCCTTTTGACTGACAATGAAGAGACCCGCAAGATTTACCCGTTCAAGTTTGAATTCCGGGTCAGCTACGAGCTGTTGAACAATATGGTCAAGGAAAGCTTCAAGGTCACCAACAAGAGCGAAGGCGAGATGATCTTCGGCGTTGGCGGCCACCCAGGCTTTGCCTTGCCGGTCAATGACCAGGTCAAGAAGGACGACTTCTACCTGCAGGTCACCCCGGCCAAGCCGCGCGTGCAGGTGCCGCTGGAAGGGGCTTACCTCAACTGGAAGAAGCGGTCCCTGGCCCCAACGGGCACCCTGATCACCATTGATGATGAATTGTTCAAGAACGATGCCATGGTGCTGGTGATGCGCCGGCCGAACAACAAGTTCTCAATCCGGACCGACACGAGCCGCTTCCACGTCAACGTGCGGACTGACTCAGCCCCATACGTCGGCGTTTGGTCTCAGTACCCGAACTGTGGCAACTACGTCTGCATCGAGCCATGGTGGGGGATTGCCGACCTCACTGATGCCGATGGGGACCTTGAGCACAAGCAGGGGATGAACAAGTTGGAGGCTGGCGAAGAATTTGAAGCCAGCTTCCGCATGTCCTTCCACAGCCAAGGTGAACCAAACGAGCTCAAGGCTTAAGGTAAAGTTAACTAAAGACGCTTCCAAGCATGGAGGCGTCTTTTTTTGACCTCGGCTTAACTCATTTGCTATCTTTTTTGATCCGAAAGCGTTTACTTTTCAAGGAAAAAGAATTACGATTTGGATGTAGACAAGCAATACATACCGTTATTAATCGTGTTATAGCAAAAATCAATTAAGCAGATTGCTAAGGAGGAAAAATTATGGCAAAGCTGCAGAAGGGGACCTTTACGGGTCAAGCCGGCGGTCATGGCGGCGACATCAAGGTCGCTTTGACGACGGACGGCGAGCACATTACTGACGTTAAGATTGTTGAACAGCACGAAACCCCGCATGTGGGCGACAATGCCTTTAAGTGGATTCCAGAGCGGATCGTCCATTACCAGTCCCTGGCCGTGGACGCGGTCAGCGGGGCCAGCTTCACGTCCAGAGGGATCATCAATGCCAGCAAGCAGGCCTTGCAAGCGGCCGGTGGCGACTTGGCCGACTGGAGCCAGCCGGTGCCTAAGCCGCCAGTCGTGGCCAAGGACCAAACGGTAGACGTCGCCATTGCCGGTGGCGGGCTGACGGGCTTGACGATGGCGGCTTTTGCCATCAAGAACGGCTTGAAGCCCCTGATCGTTGAGAAGAACGACCAAGTCGGCGGCTCCTTCCGCTACGCGGCTGGGGCCTTTGCCACCGTTGGCTCCAAGAAGGTTGCTGACAACCAGATCGACGATCTGATCAACTGGGTCAAGGAGCTCAATGCCCACGGCGCCAAGAAAGAGATGGACTATGACTTTTTGCGCTATCTGGAAGAGCATACGGGCGAGACTTTTGATGAATTGGTCGACATCGCGGGCAGCAAGCCGCAAATTGCCCAAGAAGCGCCTTACAAGTTCGCCGTATTTGGCGGCGGGGCCTTTATCGTCAATGCCCTGGAGAAATACATCAAGGACCATGGCGGCTTGATCCTGCCGGACACGGTGATTACCAAAATCAACGTTGACGAAAGCGGCAAGCACGCGACTGGCTTTGCGGCCCGGAATGCCGCTGGCTGCTTTACCGTAACCGCCAAGGCCGTGGTGATCGCGACTGGCGGTGAGTCATACGGGCACAAGGAAGACTTGGTCAAGACCACCCCAAGCCTGGAAAAGGTGCACGTCTTCAATGAAGCCAACCCGGGCAACACCGGCGATGGCTACGGCCTGCTGAAGGAGGCCGGGGCCAGCTTCTATGAGGGCAATATCTACAAGAACGCCTTCCTGGACTTTGGCTGGCCGCTGCGCATTTCCTACGCGAACGTGCCAGACTACAGCAAGGCGATCGTGGTCAATGACCAAGCCAAGCGCTTTACCAATGAAGCACCATTTTTTGCCTTAAACCTGACCACGGCCCTTTACTATGAAGGCAGTCCGCGCTACTACGTCATCTATGACGCGGCAAAGATGGACCAGACCTTCAGAAAGAAGCTGGATGCCCAGAAAGAAGACCCAAAGGTCGTCGTTCATGCTGGCAGCGTCAAGGAGCTGGCTGAAAAACTGGACCTTGACCCGGCGGCTTTGGAGCAGACGGTGGCCGGCTACAATGAAGCCTGCGCCAAGGGCGAAGACGAGTTTGGCAAGGATGCCGCCCACTTGGAGAGCCTGGACGGGGCGGATGGCTACTATGGCCTTTACACCATGCCTGGCTCATGGGGAACCATCGGCGGGGTCAAGATCAACCGGGACATGCTGGTTGAGCAGACTGACGGCTCCTTCTTTGACAACCTTTACGCACTGGGCGAGATGTCAACGAACGAGCTCTTCAGCGACTTTTACATTGCCGGCTTCAGCTTGGCCAACTACTCAACCGAAGCCCGACTGGTTGCCGAGCGCCTGGCCGCGAATTAAGGCAGGCGAAAACAAAAGGGGGAGATCATTATGAAACGGATAGTTAAAAGCTTGAGTGCGGCTGCCTTGGCCGCCTTGTTCCTGACCGGCGGTCTGGCTGGCCAAGCGAAGGCCGCCAGAGAGGACGCGGAGCGCTATCAGCCAAAAGTGGCCAACAAGCAGGTGGAGGTGGGCGATTTCCGCTTTGCCGACAGCTTCGTCAAGAATAAGGATCAGCTGCCGAAGGAGACGATTTTTTCCTTTACGGAAACGCCGGACTTCTACCGGGCGGGCAGCTACCGGACCCGGATCATCGCCGCGTACCCGGACTGGTCCCAGGACAAGAGCAAGACCTTCACGGTAACGGTCAAGGAAAAGCAGACCGATGCCCAAAAGTACCGTCCAGAGGCCAAAGGCAAGACGGTCAAGATGGGCAAGAGCATTTCGCCTGCCAGCCTGATCAAGAATCGCCATTCCCTGCCAAAGGGCACGAAATACAGCTTTAGTAGCCGGGTCAACTTCAAGAAAGCCGGAAGCTACAAGACCAGGATTGCCTTGGTCTACCCGGATGGGAGCAGCGAAAGCAGCAAGACCATCAGGGTCAAGGTCAAGGACCTGAGAAAGGACAAGGAGAAGTACCGGCCAAAGGTCAAGAAAGTCAAGACCGCTTACGGGAAAGTGCTGTATGCCTACCAGGCCGTGACCAACTGGCGCAAGCTGCCAAAAGGGACGACCTTCTCCTACACCAAGGCCGTCAACTTCTGGAAGTCCGGCAAGTACAAGCGGCGGGTCCTGGTCCAGTATCCGGACAAGTCGTCTGAAAAGACCAGTAGCTTCTATTTGACCGTCAAGCGCCAGCCTGACAGCCAAAAGTATGGCTTAAAGGTCAAGAATGCCAGTCTTTGGCTGGGGCAAAAGACCACGGCCAAGAAGCTGGTGGCCAATGCCGCGGCCTTGCCAAAGAAGACCAAGTACTCCTTTACCAGCAAGGTCAGCTTCAAGAAGACCGGGACCTATTGGACCCGGATCAAGGCCACTTACCCGGACAAGTCCAAAAACACCAGTGCCTGGCTCAAGGTCACGGTTGCCAGAAAGCCGGACCGCTTGAAGTACCAGCCAAAGGTCAAGGGGGCCAGCGTTTGGAGCGGGCAGGCCGTGTCAGCCAAGCAGCTGGTCACCAACCGGTCCAAGCTGCCAAAGAAGACCAAGTACTCCTTTACCAGCAAGGTCAGCTTCAAGAAGGCCGGCACTTACCAGACCCGGATCAAGGCCACTTATCCAGACAAGTCCAAGGATACCAGCGCCAAGATCAAGATCACGGTGAAGAAGAAGCCTGATGCCGCAGTCTACAAGGCCAAGGCCGTCAAGAGCGCGTCCGTGGTCCGCGGCAGCGTGCTGCCGGCGGCCAGCCTGATTGCCAACCGGTCCAAGCTGCCCAAGAAGACGGCTTTTGCCTTCACGGTTGGTCCCAACTTCCAGAAGGTGGGCTCATATGATACCGGCGTAGTCGTCATCTACCCTGACGGCAGCCGGCAGGTAATTAAGAAGCTCACCGTGGTCGTCAAGGAAAAAGCCAACGCAGACTTGTATGCCCCGCAGGTTAAGGGCACGGCGACGACTTTAAAGGGGCACCCGCTCACGGCGGCCAGCCTGATCACCAACGCTGCTGCTCTGCCGAACGGTACCAAGTTTGCCTTTGTCAAGGCGCCTGACTTTAACAAGGCCGGCAGCAGCCAGGTGAAGATCAAGGTCACCTACCCAGACAAGTCCAGCGAGGAGACGGCGGCGGTCCGGATCCAGGTCAACGCCAGCCAGGCTTCTCTGCACCCAGTCTTAGCCGTCAAGGAGGCGGTCTTGCCAGTCGGGCAGGCGGCTGACGCCAATAAGCTGCTGACCAATGCCGCGGCTTTGCCAGCTGGCTTTAGCGTCCGCTTTGTTGAAGCAGGCGGCGCCGCGAGCTACCAACTGCCAAATACCGGCGTGGCCGGCACTTACAAGGCCTGCCTTGAGGTGGCCTACCCAGACGGGTCAACGGTTCAGCGGCCAGTCACGGTCAAGGTTCTGCCAGACAGTGAATACTTCAAGCCGCAAGCTGGGAACAGCGAAGCCGCGCTGGGGACGGTCAAGAGCGCCAAGGATTTGATCCAAAACGCGGGCGAATTGCCGGGCATGACCACGTATGAGTTTGTGAGCGAAGATGGGGCAGTCGTGCCTGACTTTAACCAGGCCGGCACTTACCCAGCCGCCATCAAGCTTGGCTACCCGGACCAGACCAGCACCATCGTCAAGCTGACCATCGTGGTCAAGTAAGCTAATTGCAAGAGTCTGGAAAAAGACGCTAACGAATAATAAAGGCTTCTAGAAGTGGAAAAACTTCTGGAAGCCTTTTTGTGTATCTCAAATCACAGCAGAGAATTGCTGAAGCCCAAAAGGCCCCCAGCAGCCACTTTTTCCCAGACTCTTTTTTCGATCATTTTGTGTGACTTTTGCCGGCAGCTTTTGTTATAATCTTTCTTGTGTAAAGCGGTTACATTTAGAAAAAGAGTTTTAACAAGGGATTTAGTTAATTAAGAAGACAGGAACAAGCAAATGGACAAGATCAAGTGTGCCGTCTGCGGCGGCCAGAAAATCAGAAAGGAAAGCGACCTTTACGTCTGCCAGACTTGCGGGATCGAGTATACTCTGGGCCAGGTGCAGGAGCTCTATTATCAGAAAAATTTAAAGCAAGAGGACCTCTTGGCCAAGGCCAAGGAGTGCTACCGGCGCAAGGAGTACCGCAAATCCTGTCGCCTCTACCAGCAGCTGCTGGCTTCTGGCGCCAAGGAGCCGGAAGCCCAGCTGTACCTGGCCTTAAGCCAGGCGCGTCTGCACTTTCATAGCAAAAGCGCGCGGGAGCAGCTGGTTAGGGGAACGTCAGCGGCAATTGCTGCTAAAAGGCAGGCCGGCATTGGTCGCTCCTACTTTGACTTTTGCAGCCGGGCTCTGGGGGAAGTCCTGGTCTTGGGGCTGGCTTATGAAGAAGCCGCGGAAAAGGTCTTTCATGCTGAAACCAGTCATTTGGACTCATCATCGCCAATTACCATTGCCCAGGCTGAGAAGCGCCTGTCTAAAGAATTGATGGCCAGCTGGGAGACCTGCGACCAGGTGGCCAGGGCCTGCGTCAGTGGGATCGAGGACTTTTCGGAGGCTGGATCAGGCTTTTGGGACTTGATCGCGGCCATGCTCGATGACTTGAACATCAACGTCAAGCGGGGGATCGCCTCGCCAGATCGCCTGCAAGAAGAGCGGACCTTTTTTGCCAAACTACAGAAAGCTCCTTGCCTTTTTGAAGAAATTTCCTGAAAAACAAATTATTTTTAAAAAAGGGCTTGCCAAAGGCTAAGAAAATAAGTATGATAGTAGATGTCGGTTGGGGGATGCAAGTAGTCAACCCTTGATTGAACAAAATGATTTTGCTTGCGTTATAGCCAAGTGGTAAGGCAACGGTTTTTGGTACCGTCATGCGCTGGTTCGAATCCAGCTAACGCAATGAAAAAGAGAAGCCAAGGCAGCAGTACTTGGCTTCTTTTTTATTGCTATTTTGAACGGAGAACACTCATCTAGGCTGGTGAGTGTTTTTTTGCAGTTGGGTACTTTTTGGGAACCTAGCTTGCAAAGCCGCCCCAACCCGCGCGCCACATTGCCGCGGCCAAGGCCCAAGCCGCATTTCCGCGCAAATGTCCGTTGCATGCAGACTATTGGCCCTTGCAGGCGGGCCAGGTTCAGGCTAAACTGAATGGTATAAAAATAATAATCGGATTAAATAAATGAAAGAATTCTGATTTCAACCAGGATAAGAAAGACTTTTGAGGTGAAGAAATGACAGATTTGATCAAGCCGGCCGATATCAACGCGGCTGGCCACTTGCAGATTGGCGGCGTGGATGCCTTGGAACTGGCCCACAAGTACGGAACGCCTTTGGTGGTTTATGACGTGGACAAAATCCGCGCCACTTTCCGGGCCTTCAAGCGGGTTTTTGAGGAAGAAAAGGTGCCTTATGCCGTCAGCTATGCCTCCAAGGCCTTTTGTGCCATTGCCATCTATCAGGTGATCAATGAAGAGGGCGGGCACGTGGACGTGGTCTCAGGCGGCGAGCTGGCCACGGCCAAAGCAGCCGGCTTCCCAATGGATCGGGTCAGCTTCCACGGCAACAATAAGTCCCCGGAAGAGCTGGCCATGGCTGTTGACAGCGGGGTGGGCGTGATCATCCTGGACAACTTCCATGAGATCGACCTTTTGTCAGCCATCCTCAAGGAGAAGGGGAAGCGGGCCAAGGTCATGCTCAGAGTGACCCCGGGGATCAGCGCCCACACCAACGAATACATTCAAACCGGTCAGGTTGACTCCAAGTTTGGCTTTGACCTGGGCAGCGGGCAGGCTGACCGGGCTTTGGAGCAAGTCTTGGCGGATGAGCGCATGGACCTGCTTGGCGCCCACGCCCACATCGGCTCACAGATTTTTGACGTCCGCGGCTTCGTGGGCTGTGCCGACAAGCTGGCCAGCTTGGGCAAGCACTGGCAAGACAAGTACGGCTACGCCATCAAGGTCCTGAACGTCGGCGGGGGCTTTGGGATCCGCTACACGGAAGCAGACCAGCCGCTGCCGCCAGAAGAATTCGTCCGGGCCATTATCAAAGAGGTCAAGGCGGACTGTCAGCAGGCCGGCCTGCCTTTGCCGGAAATCTGGATTGAACCGGGCCGCTCACTGGTGGGCCAAGCCGGCTATAATCTCTATACGATTGGCTCGCGCAAGGACTTGCCAGGTTATGAAAGCTACGTGGCCGTTGACGGCGGGATGGGCGACAATATCCGCCCGGCCCTTTACCAGGCCAAGTATGAAGCCGTGTTGGCCAAGGATCCAGCCGCAAAGGCTGCTGAGCGGGTCAACCTGGTCGGTAAGTACTGCGAGAGCGGGGACATCCTGATCAAAGACTGTCCTTTGCCAAAAACCGAACCTGGCGACGTCGTGGCCATGCTGGCTACTGGGGCCTACGGCTACTCAATGGCCTCCAACTACAACCGCAACCCGCGCCCGGCGGTCGTTTTCGCGGAAAGCGGGCAAGACCGGCTGGTGGTTAAGCGCGAAAGTTATGAAGATCTGATCCATCTGGACTTAAAATATTAATGATTAAACCGGTTGCAAACTAAATAATCTAAATTCCCTCCTGGTCAAACTAAACTATTTTAGGCCAAGGAGGATTTTTTCTGGAGAAAAAAGGGCGTTCTTAGCGAAAAAACTTAACATACTATGGTAAAATAAAAACAAATGTTAAGTTTATTTTGTTTCGAATGAAGAGGTTTATTTCAATGCCACAATTAGCGCAAGATTTGCAAGGGATCGTCAACCACAAGCTTGACGCCTTGCTGCCATCAGATATTCGTCTTTTTGACAAATACGTTTCTCAATATGAGGGGGTCATCAAGCTGACCCTGGGCGAACCTGACTTGAACACCCCGGAACACGTCAAGCAGGCGGCAATTGCCGATATTGAAGCCAACGACTCCCACTACGCGCCGCAATCTGGCAAGCCTGAATTGCGCCAAGCCATCAGCAAGTACGTTAAGGGCCTGAACGGCGTTGAATATGATCCAGAATCCGAAGTTGCCGTTTCCGTTGGGGCTACCGAAGCCTTGAACGCGGTTTTGGATGCCTTGCTCAACGACGGCGACAAGGTTCTCGTGCCAACGCCGGTCTGGTCCATGTACATGCAGCTGGTTTCCCTGACCGGGGCCACCCCAGTTGAAGTTGACACCAGTGCCGACGGCTTTGTCTTGACTCCGGAAAAGCTGGAAGAAGTCCTCAAGAAGGAAGGCAAGGGCGTTAAGGCGGTCATGATCAACGACCCAAGCAACCCAACCGGCGTCGTCTACCCTAAGGAAACCCTGGAAGGAATCGCCAAGGTTCTGAAGAAGTACCATGTCTACGCCATCAGCGATGAAATCTATGCAGAATTGATCTACGGGGAAGCCAAGCACTACTCACTGACCACCTTTGCTCCAGAGCGGACCATCTACGTTTCCGGCCTGTCCAAGTCCCACGCGATGACTGGCTGGCGGCTGGGCTTTATCTGCGGGCCAGCGGAAATCATGAAGAACATCTGCAAGATGAACAACTTCCTGATTACTTCCTTGACCAACAACGTCCAAGCCGCTGGGGTGGAAGCCTTGACCAACGGGTTGGATGACCCAAAGGAATTCAAGGCCATTTACGAACGTCGCCTGACCTTCATGGAAGAAGGCTTGCGGGAATTGGGCTTTGACATGGCGCGGCCACAAGGGGCCTTCTACATCTTTGCCAAGATCCCTGCCAAGTTCAAGGGCGACGACGTTGCCTTTGCCAAGGCCCTGGCCAAGGAGGCGCTGGTCGGCGTGACCCCAGGGAGCTTCTTTGGCGACGGGGGCAAGGGCTACATCCGCATGTCCTATGCTTCAAGCGATGAAGACCTGCACGAGGCCCTGAAGCGGATCGGGAAGTTCGTCAGCGAGCACTGATCCTGAACCGGCATAAATATTGAAATGCTGCTTATCTACTTATTGGCAAGCAGCAATAATTCCAGAAAGAGTCTGACCGCCGGCCAGGCTCTTTTTGGCCTTTATAACAGAATAGCCGCCTCCTGCCCAAAGTCTGGCTGGCTATGTTATCATTGTTTAATAAGAGCTGGTCGAAGAAAAATTAATAAATGGATTTGATAACTAATGGGTAAAAAAGAATCGCTAACAGATTTGGGCTGGCGCACCATCCTGACCAAGGGCTGGTGGTCCTTGCTCTACATTGGGATCTTTGTTTTTGGCAAATACATCCCGCTGCCTTTCGCGAATTTGACCACGAAGGGCGGCAATATCATGCTGGCGGCCACGGGCGGCGACTCAAGCCGGGCGTCGCTTTTCTCACTGGGGATTGGCCCCTGGATGTCATCGATGATCATCGTGGGGATGCTGGGCCAGCTGCACCTGCCAGGCTTGTCCAAGCTGACGGAGAAGAAGCTGGACTGGATTCAGAAGGGGCTGACCTTCTTCTTGGCAGTCATTCAAGCCTTCGTGGTCCTGCACGAGTTCAGCTTTACTTCGACCGCGCCGTTTGCCAGGTTCGTCTCCTTCCTGGTCCTCTTGGCTGGGAGCTTCCTATTGGTCTGGCTGAGCGTGGAAAATGACAAGAACGGTTTGGGCGGGATCACCCTGATCCTGATGGCCAACATGTTCTTTGCCCTGATGCGCTTCTTCATTCAGGGGATTATTCCAGGCCTGCGGCCGCAAGCGGCCAACTGGACCCGGGGCATCACCCTGCTGGCCATGCTGGCCCTGGGGACCGTGACGGTCCTGTTGACTAATGCCGAGCGGCGGATTCCCGTCACCAAGCTCTTGATCAGCTCGGAGTTTGGGTCGGAGTCCTACCTGCCGATCCGGGTGCTGCCGGCTGGGACCATGCCGGCCATGTTTGCCATGACCATCTTTGCCCTGCCGCGCTATCTGCTGCTCTTTTTGCGGAACGTGACCGGGGCCAGGATCTGGCAAATTTTGGCGGACTGCTTCCAGATCAACGTCTTGCCGGGCTTTTTTATCTATAATTTGATCATGGTGGGTTTGACTTACGGCTTTGCCTATATCAGCATTGACCCCCTGGAAATCTCGGAAAAAATGCAAAAGTCCGGCGACTACATCCCCGGCTTTCACCCGGGCAAGGAGACGGAGAAGTACCTGCACCATGTGATCAACGTCTTCTCCTTTGTCAGCTCGGTCTACTTTGTCGTGATCGTCGGCCTGCCGATGGGCCTGAACCTGGTCAGCCCCAACCTGGGGGCTTTGGCCATGATCCCCAACTACGTGATCATCCTGGCTGGCTTTAGTGCCGCCATTGTGGAAGAAATCGACGTTCTGCGGATCAGAAGCCATTACGTGAGCCTGATCTAAAGCGGCCGCGGCTGCTTTTAGGCAAAAGAAGCGAGAAAGGAAGTTGGCATGTATTATTTTGTTCCATCATGGTACCGGAGAAGCCGGACCTGGCTCAGCTATGGCCAGATTTGGTTTCTTAACAACGGCTTGATCCACTTTGCCTTTGACGACAGCATCAACCAGATCAGAATGTTCAAAGATGAGGGCAAGCCGGTCAAGATCCTGACCCTGGGCTACTTCCCCTCGATCGGGAACTTCTTGTTCCGCCACAATATCCTCGACGCGGAAAGCGACAATATTTTTGACCAGATGCAAGGGATTCCTGAAGACCAGGTCATCCGCAACGTCAACTACCTGGACTTCAACTGGCCCAGAGACTGCGCCTTTGTCTACAATGGTTTCAACATCCTGGTCTACCGGGAAGATGAGCTCTATGCCCGGATCAGAATGGGGGTTACGGGCAACTTGATTCAGATTGAGTTCGTCCGCCTGGGCTACAAGTACCGGACCATGTTCTTTGACTGGCGGGGCTTTTTGTCCAGCATCCTGAACTATGACGCGGAAGGTCGCTTTCAAGACCGGGTCTTCTTGAACCCTGAGGGGGAAGAAGTCTTTCGCAGCAACAAGGACGACACGATCACCATCCTGCCGGCGGGCCAGGCCAATTTTAAGCAGACCAGGTACGACAGCATGAACGAGATGATCGGCGAGCACCTGGACCGGTACTTGGCCAAGAACCTGCAGCCCAAGGACACCTTTGTCATCGCGGCCAGCCGCCGGCACGACCAGTTTCTGCTGGACCGGCTGAAGGGCCGGGACTGCCACAAGGTCATCTCTTACTACGGGCACCGGACCAAGTTTGATGACCCCCACGTCTTTGAGACGGCCCGCCAGGCCGACATGGTCATTGCCGACTCCAATTACATCAGCAACCTGATGAAGCAAAACGGGGTCAAGCACGTTTTGCAACTGCCGCCGCTGGACACCAACCTGTCAATGGGGGAAAGCGACCGCGAGCGCCTGCTCAAGGTCATGTTCATGGTAGGCGGATTGCCGAAGGAGATTTTGACCGAAGCCATCCACCAGATGTTCGACGTGATGGAGTCCAACAAGCTGGTGGAGATCAACTTTACCGACTACGCCGGCTTTGACCAGTTCAGCATGGTCAAGGACCTGATCGAGGCCGAGCTGAAAAAGCGGGACCAGACCAGCTACCAGTACTATTTCCTGCGAAGCAGCCAGTCTTTGCCTGAGGGCCTGGAAGCGGCCACGGGCAGTGAAGAGGATGAGGAAGAAGAAAAGAAGCGGGTGCGCCGGATCAACTACGTGACCATCCACTCCGACAATGACCTGATCAAGCTCTTGAAGCCAATCCGCCTGATCGTTGACTTGTCCACGCGTCCGGAGATCTTCCTCCAGGTCGTGGGGATCAGTACCGGGATTCCCCAGATCAACCGGGTGGAATCCGCCTACGTCGACAACGGGAAAAATGGCCTCCAGATCGGCCAGGTCACTGAGCTGGCTGGGGCCATGCGCTATTATCTGGATGGGCTGAACAACTGGAACCGGGCCAAGATGTACTCGGTCAACAAGATCAACAACTACACCGGCGAAAAGATCGTCAAGGAGCTGGAAGAGGCAGTAAGGGGCACGGAATAATGGATTATTTTTTGCTTTATGGAATTGAAGAGTATCTGCCCAGCGTCCCGGAATTCGCGGACGTCAAATGGTTTAAGGCCGGCCGGGGGAAACTGGCGGACCTGGTGGAAGAGCTGAAGGCAGACAAGAAGCTGCGCTTTCGCGGCTTTCAGGGCTGCTGGCTGATCGACCTGCCGCTTGACGAAGACGTGCCCGTCCTGGCCAAGAACGTGGATGCCTACACTTTCATTGCCGATGACGACCTGGAAGACGAGGAAAAAAGCGAGCGGGTCCAGTACCTGTTCAAGACCAAGCAGGTGACCTACAGGCACTTTGAAAGCCACAACCAGGCCTTTGACTGGATCAATACCCGCCTGTTTGGCGGGCAGACCGGGTCCAAGATCGACGTGTCTGCTTTGGAAGTCAATCCCTTGTTCAGGGGGAGAATTGAGTATGACGGCTTCAAAAGCGTCCGCCTGAGCGGGAACTTTGGCGATGAATACTGGCCGGTCATCAACTGGCGCTGGGGCGTTTACTGCGACAAGGACAAGACCATCGAAATGTGGCCCCAGTTCATCAAGGACCCCAGCATCGACATCCGCCTGGCCGTGTTTGAAAACAATCCCGGGATTGCCGACAACGTCCGCAGGCGGATGGTTTTTGACGAGAAAGACATGAAAGACTGGCTCCTGATCGAAGGGACCAATGCCGGCTCCGTCTTGAACGTCAGCCTGGAGGTCAGAGGCGAAGGGAACCTGACGGTCGGCGACATCCACTACCGTTGGTCGCGCCGGGGGATGGGCTCCTTTATCGCTGGCGGGGAAGAGATTTCCGATCGAAACCGCGACCTGCTGATCACCTACTTCAATCCTGGCGATCTTAAGCCGCCTTTGAACGTCTACTTTTCCGGCTACCGGACCGCGGAGGGCTTTGAAGGCTTCTACATGATGCGGGGGATGAAGACCCCCTTCATGCTGATTGGCGACCCCCGCCTGGAGGGCGGGCAGTTCTACCTGGGCAGCAAGGAGCTGGAAGACAAGCTGGTGGCCAAGATCAAGGAGAAACTGGCTTGGCTGGGCTTTGACCATACCCAGCTGGTCATGAGCGGCTTGTCGATGGGAACCTTTGGGGCCATGTACTACGCGGCCAAGCTGGAGCCCAGGGCCATCATTGTCGGCAAGCCCTTGGCGAGCCTGGGCAATATGGCCAAAATGGAGCGGGACTACCGCTTCGGGATCTTCCCGACCGCCTTTGACGTCTTAAACCAGGGCTCACCCATCAAGGACTGGCACGCCAATTTTGATGACCGGGCCAATGCCCTGAACGACAAGTTCTGGTCCGCTTTTTCCAAGGCTGACTTTTCCCAGACGATCCTGGCGGTGGCCTATATGGAAGACGACGACTATGACGCCTACGGCTACCGGGACCTGCTCAGGAACTTCAACGGCAGAAAGCGTGACACGAAGATCATCGCCAAGGGCTTCCCCGGCCACCACAACGACGCGACCGGCCCCCTGGTCAAGTGGTTCCGCACCCAGTACGGGATGATTCTGCGCGATGAGTTTGGAGAGCGATAATATGCAGAGCATTTATTGGAATGAAAATTGCACCGTCTTCTGGCATGGGATCTCCATGGCCGACCAAGCCAAGTACAAGAGCGGCTTTTCCTATGTCGGCAGCACCGTCAAGGCGACGGGGCATGCCTATATGTACGGCTCGCGCATCATGCGCCGGGCCAGGGACGACATCTACTTTTACAATGGCGGCCTGCCAGCCGGATCCACCATCTACAAGTGGGACATGGTCTACTCCTATGCCACCGCCCATGCCATTCCCAGCCTGCCGCTGTTGATCCCCGGCCACCGCTATTATTTCAGAATGCTGGCGGAAGCCGACGCGCCTGACGGCCTCTTTTTGCGCCTGATCGCCTACAACCGCGAGGACGTCATGGTCAAGCTGCAGATCATCCGCGGCAAGAGCGGCATCTTCGACTTCCCCCAGGAAGCCAGCTACTACACCGTGGAACTGGTTGGGGCGGGCTGTCATGAAGTGGTCTTTCACCGGATCGACGTCCAGGAAATTCAGGAGGAAAGCGAGATCGACCAGCTCGACTTTGAGAAGATGCACCAGGAGAATGAGCGCCGGCGCTGGCTGGCGGCCCAAGTGGTCGACAGCTACTTAGGACGAAGGGAATGATGTTTGATGCCTAAGATCGGCAGCCCAATGTCTTCAGACTATTGGGACTTAAGAAAAATCAAGCGGCTCTTGGGCAAGGTCAACGCGCTGGCCAAGACGATGAAAGAAATGACCGACCAGCAGCTCAAGGACAAGACCCAGGAGTTCAAGCAGCGCCTTAAACAAGGCCAGACCCTGAACCAATTGCTGCCGGAGGCCTACGCGGTCGTCCGGGAAGCGGACAAGCGGGTGCTGGGGATGTACCCCCACGACAGCCAGGTCATGGGGGCCATTGGCCTCAACTTCAACAACATCGTGGAAATGAAGACTGGGGAAGGCAAGACCTTGGTCGCCACCATGGCGCTTTACTTAAACGCCTTGAGCGGCAAGGGGACCATCCTGGTCACCACCAACCAGTATCTGGCCGCGCGCGACGGGGAGCAGATGTCCCAGGTCTACAAGTGGCTGGGGCTGACCTATGCCACGGGCTTTTCCCTGGCGGGCGAGAAGCTGGACGTCAAGCAGAAGCAGAAGATCTACAAGTCCGACATCGTCTATACGACCAGCGGGGCCTTGGGCTTTGACTACCTTTTGGACAACATGGCCCAGGAGAAGAAGGACAAGTACATGCGGCCCTTCAACTACTGCATCGTCGATGAAGCCGACTCGGTCCTGCTGGACATGGCCATCACGCCCCTGGTGATCGCCGGCTTGCCTAAGGTCAAGTCTGACTTTATCGGGGTCGCTGACGAGTTCATCTACTTTTTGGATGAAGACCAGGACTATGAATTCAACGAAGAGCACAATGAAGTCTGGCTGACCAGCTCCGGCATCAGCAAGGCGGAAAAGTTCTTTTCCATTCCCAACCTGTTTGACGGCAAGCATACGGAACTGGTCAGAAGCCTGAACCTGGCTCTGAACGCCCATGCCTTGTTTGAAAAAGAAGAGTCCTACGTCGTCTCTCCAGACGGCGAGGTCGACCTCTTGGACAAGGAGAACGGGCGGATCCTGGAAGGGATGAAGCTGCAGGCCGGCCAGCACCAAGCCATTGAAATGAAGGAGCAGCTCAAGCTGTCTGATGACCAGCAGGCGATGGCGTCCATTACCTACCAGAGCCTGTTTCGCAAGTTCAAGAAGCTGGCGGGGATGACCGGGACCGGCTATTCAGCCCGCGATGAGTTCTTCAAGATCTACGGGGCCAAAGTGGTCCGGATTCCGACCAACCGCCCGGTCATCAGAAAAGACCTGCCTGACCGGGTCTATCCGGACCTGCCAAGCAAATTGCTGGCCTCCCTGCAGGAAGTCAAGCGCCTGCACGCCATTGGCCGCCCGGTCTTGATCATCACCGAATCCATCGGGGTGTCGGAGATCTATTCTGAATTGCTCTTGCGCGAGCAGATTCCCCACAATGTCTTAAACGCCAAGAACGCGGCCAAGGAAGCCACGATCGTCAAAGAAGGCGGTCAGGTTGGCGCCGTGACCGTGGCGACCACGATGGCTGGCCGCGGGACCGACATCAAGCTGGGGCCCGGGGTGGCTGAACTGGGCGGCTTGGCCGTCTTAGGCGTGGCCAAGATGGCCAGCCGGCGGATTGACGACCAGCTGCGCGGCCGGGCGGGCCGCCAGGGCGACCCGGGCTCAAGCGAGTTCTTCGTTTCCCTGGAAGACGACGTCGTCCTCAAGTACGGGGCCTTGTGGCTTGAGCACTACCGGCAAAAGTACCATTCAGACACCTTGGACATGGATGAGGTCCACGAGCTGAAGAGCCGGCGGATCCGCGAGGCCTTAAACGACGCCCAGGTCAAAAGCGATGAGAGCGACTACTCCATGCGCAAGCAGCAATTGTCCATGGGGGCCAGTGACGAGATCCAGCGGGACTTGGTCTACCAGACCCGGGACCAGATCATTTTTTCTGACGGGGTCTCCTATGACATCCATGCCTGGCTGACTGAGTTGATAGACCAGTTCTACCAGGACCACCCGCACTTCCGTCGCCGGGACCTGCGCCGCTTCATTTTGGACAATTTGTCCTATGAATTCAAAGGCAGCCTCCTGGACCTGGATATTGAAAACAAGCAGGCCGTCTATGCCTACTTGATGAAGCTGGCTGACCAGGAGATGGCCCGCAAGCAGCAATACTTCCAGGACCAGACCGAGCAGAAGCGCTTCTACAGCCTGGCTGCCTTGAAGGCCATCGATGCCTGCTGGATCAAGCAGGTCGATAACCTGCAGCAGCTGCGCCAGATGGTGACCATGCGGACTTCGGCCCAGCGGGACCCAATGAATGAGTACCACCATTCAGCCCTCAGCTCTTTTATGAAGATGCGCCGGGAAATCCACCGGATGACCATTCGCAACGTCTTGATGAGCAACATTACGATTGATAAGAACGGACAAAAGGAAGTTTACTATGTCTAAGGAAAATGAGCGCCAAGAAAAGCCGCGGCTCAGCCAAAAAGAGCGGGACGTCTTGACCAAGCACATGAATTCCCAGTTGAAGAGCGTGCGCAACGAATATACTGATCATGACAAGGAAAAATGGACTACATATCGTTTATTTGGAGTAATCATTGCCGCGACGGTCATTTTGAGCATTATCATTACGATTGTCAGATCTTTGCAGGGCTAAGGTAACAAATTATGACTATATACAGCATCAACAAGGGGATTGGCTGGGCCTCAAGCGGGGTCGAATTTGCCCAGGCCTACCGGTCCCAGGTATTTGCCAGTCTGGGCGAAAAGGCTAGATTCATTTTCACCGACTGGATCAGCTATGAGAATATTGAGCATCTGACCAGCAATATGGGCTTCAAGGACAGTCAGGTCATCTGGCTCTACCTGTTCTTCACGGATTTCAAGATCAAGCCGACGAGCTTCACGACGGCCGATCTGGAGCGGCACCTGCCCAAGATTGCCGAGAAGAAGCCGTTGGGCAAGGCTATCCGCTATGTCTTTGACGACCGTTTCTGGGCCACGGCCTACTTGAAGGCGGAAAATTCCGACCTCGTGGAGCGGGTTGAATACGTGTCCGGGACCAGCCTGATCCGCAAGGACTACTTCAGCTACGGCCGCTACTGCACGGAATTCTACGCGCCATATGACAACCGGGCCAAGGTCTACCAGCGGCGCTTCTACAATGAAGACGGAACGACTGCCTACGATGAGCTCATTGACGGCGAAAACGACCACATCTACAAGTTCAAGGACGACATCGTCTACTCTAAACAGGGGCTGATCGCTAAGCTGATGAAAGAGCTGCATTTTGGCAAAAAAGACATCGTCTTGATTGACCGGGCCGAGGGCCAGGGGCAGGAGATCCTGGAAAACCGCGGCAAGGCCCGGGTGGGCACGATCGTCCACGCCGACCACTTCAGTGAGCCGGAGACCAATGATGAGACGGTGCTTTGGAACAACTTCTATGAATACGAGTTTGACCATGAGCGGGAGATCGACTTCTTCGTGACCGCCACCAAGCTGCAAAAGCGGATCATGGAAGACCAGTTCAAGAAGTACAAAGGACAAAGCCCCGTCATCTATGCCATCCCCGTCGGCAGCCTGGCAAAGCTGCACAAGGTGCCGTTTGCCAGCAGAAAGCCGTTCAGCATCGTGACCGCCTCCAGACTGGCCACGGAAAAGCACCTGGACTGGGCCATCCGGGCGGTGGCCAAGGCGCATGAGACCTGGCCGCAGCTTACTTTTGACATTTATGGGTCAGGGTCAGAAGAGGCCAATCTGCGCGAGGTGATCGCGGAAACCAATTCGCAGGGCTACATCCGCTTGCTGGGCCACCAGGACCTGACTGAGGTCTACCAGCACTACCAGGTCTACTTGTCCTGCTCCACCAGCGAAGGCTTCGGCTTGAGCCTGATGGAGGCCGTTGGGTCAGGCTTGGCCATGATCGGCTTTGATGTCCGCTACGGCAATCCAACCTTTATCGATCCAGGCAAAAACGGCCTGCTTTTGCCATATAAGCGCCTGGAGACCATGCCCCAGCACGTTGAGGAAATGGCAGGGGGCTTGTGCGACCTGTTCAGCCATGACTTGGCCAGCTTTGCCAGCCATTCCTACAAGCTGGCCAGCGAGTTCAAGACCAAGAAGGTGGCCAAGCTTTGGAAGCAGGCCATAGAAAGGGAGCTGCACCGTGATTAATCTATTCTATAGCTACAACCAGCAGGCCCAGGACCTGCATTACTCCCTGCAGGCCGCGGGCTATGAGCAGCCAACGGTCGTCATCAGAGACGGGGGCTTTTTGCCAGAGCAGGTAGCTTCGCCATTGAAGTTCCTCTTGGCCCAAGCAGGCTCAGCTTTTCAAGGACGGCCGCGCTACTTCAATGAAATCGATCTGCCGGAATACTGGGAGATCAAGGCCAATTCCCAAAATGGGGAGATACTTGACCATGGCCAGGTCCGCGGGAAGATTGAATACTGCCGCCAGGACCGCCGCCGGCTGGTGGCTAAGGTCAAGTGGCTGGACCTAAAGGGCACGGTCCGGGCCATCGACCACTACAACCAGTGGGGCTGGAAGTTTGCCGTCACCAGCTGCGATGCCAAGGGCAATGAGGCCATGACCAGCTTCTTTGCCAGCAGCGGGCAGGAAGTCCTGGTCCACAACCACTTTACGGGCGACTACATCTATAATGCCCCAGACGGCAGAATCGTCAGCTTCCGCGACGTCAACCAGCTGGTAGCCTACTTCCTGCAGGCCTCTGACTATGATGCCTCCAGCATTGCCTTCAACTCCCTGGGCACCTGTCTTTTTTCAGCAATGCAGGTCAAGCCGAAACCGGACAAGAACCTGCTGTTCTGGCAGGAAATAAGCCAGGGCGGGGTGCCGGACAACATGCGCTACCTGCTTGCAGGCAACCTGAAACGGACCAAGGTCATCGTCCAGGACCAGGCAGAGTACCAGAAGCTGGTCAGCCAGCTGGACCGGGAAACGGCCAAGCGGGTCTTTTTCCTGGGCCAGATCTACCCGTTCAAGCGGGAAAACCGGCACAGGAGTCGGGCCCTGATCTTTACCAATTCCGACCAGATCGAAGGCTTGAAGCAGCTGGTTGAGGCTTTGCCAGAGCTGCACTTTGACGTGGCGGCCGTGACGGAGATGTCCAGCCGGCTCTTGAACTTTGGCAAGTACGAAAACGTCTCCTTGTATCCAGTGGTCAGAGATGCCGACGTGGCCGAACTGCTTAAGACTGATGACATCTACTTGGATATCAACTACGCCAACGAAATTCTGAACGCTGGCCGCCAGGCCTTTGAGAACAACATGGCCGTCTTTGCCTTTAGAGACACAATGCACGCGCCAAGCTACACCGCGCCGGAGAACGTCTTCGCGGCGGGGGATGCTGAGGGGCTGGTGCACGAGCTGAAGGCGATCCTGGCTGACCAGGCTGCTTTTGACTTGGCCTTAGCCCGCCAGCATGAATTTGCCGGGGCGGAGTCCCCAGAGCACTACCGCCAGGTTCTGGATGAGTGGCAGTAAGGCAATAAACGGACATATAATTATTGGCAAAACACAATAGTGACAAATAAGCACCTGTTGATTAAAAAGCAGGTGCTTTTTTTGCATAATTTTTCAACATGCTGCAAGCACAAGTGATAATTTAGCATAGGAAGTCCAGTTGACTGCCTTTGGCTTGAAAATCATTTTCATACAAGCAACTTGAAAGCAAGGAGCAAGCAACAGGGCAAAGCCCGTCGTAGCAGCAATAAAGCGTAATTTTCCCCGTACTGGAAAACACGCGGAAACTACAGTTTGAACTTAAAAAGCTTGTTCCAGGCAGAAGATTTATTTACGTTGGCCGGGCTGCCCCTTTTTAAAAAAATGTTTATCCTCAAACCTTGCCTTCCCGCTATATTAATGGGTCTGGCTCGTGATATAATTGAGCTAATAAAGCAGATTGTTATAATCTTTCTTCAATTTTTCAGAGAAAGAGAAAGGGACGGAAAATCATATCGTTTGCGAGTGCTTTTCGATTAGGCGTCTCATGTCAATGTGCACATAGATTAATCTGTTTTTTTACGATCGCAATCACTGTTGCAGTTAATTAAACGAGAATCTCGATTGTTGGGAGTGGATCAAAATGTCGAAATCCAAAGATAAGAGAAAGAAGCTCAAGTTCTCCCCAGCTGCCAAGGCTGCGCTTGAGAAAGAGGAGAAGAGCTCCAAGAGCAAGAAACTGAATACGGAGCATGGCGTTAGTTCCAACGCCCGGGCCCTTTTGAAAGGGGCAACCGCACTTGGCGCCTTTGCCGGGGGGATGGCCGCGGCCAATGCCTTAGTTGACAACAAGGCCTTTGGGATGACTTCCCAAGTCGACGCGGCCGTTGGCGCAACTAAAGACACCGCCAGCCTGAATTCAGTCAACTCAAGCTCAAATGCTGACTCAAACGCGCAATCAGAATCCGATACGCTGAGCGAAAGTCAAAGCTCATCGAAGTCACAGTCTTTGGAGCAATCCACTTCAGCCAGCCACAGTGCTTCAGCTTCAGCCAGCGCGTCCGTTCAAGCATCGCAAAGCCTGTCTGAATCCGTCAGCACCCAGAAGGCAGCTGAAAGCAAGGCTGATGCCAGCTCCAAGAGCGAAGAGACCGCCAAGGCCTCTGAGGGCAGTCAGGCTGCTGAAAGCAAGAACACGGAAAGCAGTCAAGCCGCTGAAAGCCAGTCAGCTGACAGTGAGGGTGAAGCAAAGAACGGCACGGAAAGCCAGTCCGCGTCTGAATCAGGCAGCCAGGCCAGTGACAGTCAAACTGGCTCAGAACAGAGCGAAAGCACCGCGTCAAAGAGCGAATCAGCTGCTTCTGTCTCAGCCAGCGCGGAATCGAAGGGTTCTGAAAAGATCATGTCAGCCGTTTCTGAAGCCGCGCCAACTGAAGTCACGGTCGACTCAACGGCTGAAGAGGCTAACGATGATGCATCTGAAGCCAGCGGGCCCAGCTCGCAAGCCGCAGGCGCTTACACGATCAATGTGAACGACCTGACTGGCGACGCCCAACGTGGCGCGAATACCAATTTCGCCCGGCGGTTCGCCAACAGACTCGTCCAGGTACCGGCATCGCAGAGTACTGCCAGCGAACCCAGTCAAAGCGACACGGCCAGCGCCAGCCAGAGCGCGTCGGCCAGTGCCTCAGTCAGCGCCAGCTTAGCCAAGTCAGCGGCTGATTCAGCCCTGGCTTCAGAAAGTGCCTCAACTTCAAGCAGCCTGTCTGAGTCAGTCAGTGCCGAGCAAGCCGAAGCTGACTTCCAAAGCACTTTTGAAAAGACTAAGCAAGCAGCCCAGACCCAGCAGGCGCAGGCACTTTCGGCAAATACCAGCAGATACTTCCGCGACGCGACCGATCCATACAACTCAAATACGGCAAGCAAGTACGATTCAGTGACCGGCTTGACGGTTAAATACGGCGGGACGGAATATGACAGTGAAGATGGGGCAAATATTGGCCAAGCCGCTACCAGTTTTGACGCCGCGACTGGCAAGACGACGTACGTTATTGAGATCAACCCCGCAGGTACGGCTTCTGGCAGGCAGTCCGTCACTTTAAACGACCTGAAGAAAGGCGACAGCGTCAAGCTGTATCAGACTACGGCTGACGTATTGCAGAACACCAAGCCGGCAGACGTTGCGGCGAACGCGGCTGACTCCAGCGACTACACTTATCTTGGCGCGGATGAAGGCACCGGATACCGGTACCACTTTACCGTGGACATTGACCGTCGTGGTGAAACCGCATATGTGGTAGTGGTTGACACGACTAACGTGAACTCAACCTTTACTGCCCAGGTCAATGAAACAATAGGCTCTTGGTGGTTTCAGGAGAATTCCAGTGCGACGGTTACCACGGGCTTTGATGCTGACCAGTTCCAAGCCGACAGCACCAACTTGTCTCAAGCGGACTCAAGCCACTTTGAGCAAGTTGCATCCCAGCATGCCGCTGACTCAGCCGCGGCCAGCCAGAGCGTAGAACAGGCAAGTACCAGCGCCAGCCAAAGCAAGGTCGCAAGTCAAAATGCAAGTCAAAGCGTGAGCCAATCAATCAAGGACAGCCTCTTAGCTTCCGAAAGCGCCGTCCAATCAGCCAGCGCCAGTGCATCAGCTTCCGAAAGCGCGCAAGTTTCGACTTCAATCAGCCAGTCTGAAGAAGAGCTGGCAAAGCATGATCCAGAAGCCAGCGTCAGCCTGTCAGTGCGTGACCGGGTAAATTCACTTTCAAGAAAGGTAAGTGAAGAAGACGCGCAAGACGCCTCTGAATCCGCGAGTGCTTCAATCAGCGTCAGCGAATCAGAAGCAGCTGACCGGTCGCATTCACTCAGTGCATCGGCTTCAGTAGAAGCTGACATGCAGAGCGAGTCTCAATCAAGAAGCGAAGCTCAATCTAAGTCTGCCTCAGAGTCAGCCGCAGTTTCACAATCCATCAGTGAATCCGAGAGCACAAGCCGCTTCCGCGCGGAAGATGCTTCTTTGAGCACGGCTGACTCAATGAGCACAATGGCCAGCCAGAATGAAGCCAACAAAGGCGTCTTGGTCTTTGAACAGAAGAATACGACTTTAAACACCGGTTTCTACACATCCCAATCCTTATCCGATTTGAAGGGGTACCTCAACCTGCAAACTGGGGTTATTACCTGGGAAGTTACCTACACGCCAACCTCAGACGATTCAACGTCAAAAGACACCTACTTTGGCTTCTTTACCAACAGCATGTCTGGTCTGGACAAGGCTGACAACATTACGGTTTACTCGGTCGCCAGCGGCTCGGTTGAAGCAACCTACAGCAGCACGAGCAGCCACAATACTTTACAGAATGTAACTAATACCTTCACCCAAAAGGATTCAACCAACAGCTCACAGTACCAGGCATTAGGCTTTAAAGTTAAAGGCGAATGGGTTAACGACACGCGTTACTCAGGCCACCGTTACTGGGGTGAAGCTTTCTCAACGACCAATAAGATTGACACTTCAGAAGGCGTAGTCGTTACCTTTACGACGAAGATCCCTGACACGACTTCATTTGGTAACGTCGTAAACAACACGCTGATTGAGGTTCAAGCGGTTGAAAACGCGCAGTTCCAAACGGTTCACGCAACTGGTGCTGAACAATCCGGCTATACTGATCTGGCAACTGGCAAGAGAGTAACTGGCGGGAATAAGAATCTTGGGGCCATTATGGCTGGCTACAAGCTTTCTTACGTTCCAACCGGCTTATCAGAATCAGGCAGCATTGCTGTTTCGCAGTCAGTCAGCCGTTCAGTGTCTGAATCTGAAAGTGACTCCGAATCCGCGGAAACTAGCAAGTCAATTTCAATCAGCGCAAGTGAATCAGAAGCCAAGGCAGACAGTCGCTCAACTTCAGCTGAGCAAAGTCAATCCGAATCTGCGTCAAGAAGCGAATCAGCTTCGAAGTCTGCCGATGAATCCGCGTCAATCAGCGAATCCAAGAGCGAGAGCAGATCGATTGAAAGAAGCAAGGAAGCATCTGAGATTGCCTCACAATCTGAATCTGCTTCAGAGAGCTTGCATGAGTCAGCCTCAGCCAGCGCCAGCGCTTCTGAATCACAAAGCAAGTCAGTCAGCGAGAGCGAATCGACTTCTAAGAGCATCTCAGCTAGTCAGTCAAACTCAGTCAAGGCTTCAGAAAGCCTGTCGCAAGCCAACTCTGAAAGTGCCAGCTTGTCAGAAAGCCTGTCCAAAGAAGCAAAATCTGACAGCGAAAAGGCGGCCAGTGCCTCAAAGTCCATCTCTGAAAGTCAGAGCATCAATGACAGCATCAGCAACAGCGTTTCAGTTTCTGAAAGCAAAAGCGATTCTGAATCCAAGAGCGTGTCAGAAAGCGCAAGATCAGTCAGTGAATCCACGTCTGCATCTTTGAGCCAATCAGTTTCAGAATCCAGAAGCAAATCCCAGTCTGCTTCTAAGTCAGCCGACCTTTCAGCTTCTGAAGCACAAAGTGCCTCAATCAGCACGTCTAAGAGCACTTCACTGAGCCAAAAAGCATCACAAAGCACTTCACGCAGCATTTCAGCCAGTGAATCCAGCAGCAAGTCGCTTAGCGAAGTATTAAGCAGATCAGCAAGCAAGTCTTTGAGTCAGTCTCAAAGCAAGTCAATTTTTGAATCAGAGAGCGAATCCCTGAGCAAGGAAAAATCAGAAATTGCTTCGCAATACGCGTCTGACTCTGACTTGGCTTCAAAGCACTTGAGTGAAATCGACTCCGACAGTCTGTCAACGGCTATTTCTAAGAGCACGATCAGCAGATCAGAAGCCTCAAAGAAACTGTCTGAAGCGTACAGCCAATCAGAATCAGTTTCCGCAAGCAAGAGCCAATCAGCAAGCAAGTCTGAGTTAGTTTCCAAGTCGCTCAGCGAATCGACGAGTGCCTCTGAATCAATGAGCAAGGCTGAAAGTGAAGCATCGGAGATCCTTAGCATCAAAGCTTCACGCAGCGAGTCCGAGTCTAAGTCAGCAAGTCAATCTACTGAACTTAGCGAAGAACAAAGCCTGCATGAGAGTGCATCTCAAAGTGCTTCAACCAGCGAGTCAGCTTCTAAGAGTGAGTCAACTAGCTTAAGTGAAAAAGAATCCGCCTCATTGAGCACTTCAACTTCAGAGTCAGAAAGTGAATCAACTTCCGAGTCTGAAAGTGAGTCAGCATCCGAATCAGAGAGCGTATCTACTT
>NZ_JAOQBX010000060.1:0-966 GCF_044902225.1 Lactobacillus sp. 23-2
AGATGGAATTCTGTCACGTCGGTAAACCAATGTCTGTCGGGAATAATTGCGTAGAAATTGCGCTTGATTAAGTCTGGCTTGATCTTGCCTTGAACGCCGTAATAGCTGCTGTATTTACGTCTCTTGCGGATTGAGATGCCGAATAAACCCATCTTTTGCATGAGCCTCTGCACCTTCTTATGATTGATCTCATAGCCTTCACGGCGAAGCTGTCCATAGATTCGCCGGTACCCATAGCGCTGGCTGTGTTCAAGATAGATCTCTTTGATTCTATCCATCAGCTTCTGGTTACCAGAAGCCTTATCTGGCTTATGGGTCTGATAGTAATAGTTACTTCTTGAGATATGAGGCAATCCAGGATCGGCATTAATAACATCGATAATGTACTTAACGCTAAGCCGCAATTCTTGCCTTAATTCAGTGATTGCACGAGCTAATTCTTCTTTTCTTGGCTCTTCCGTTCTTGAATTAAGGCCTCCAATTTTTTTATGTATGCAAGCTCGACTGTAAGTCTCTTTACCTGCTCTTCCAGCTCTTTGATCCGTTGTTTGTCCTTGCTTTTGGGCATTCTTGGGTGATCTACCTTTCTTATTGGTAATGACAGTATACCCGTTTTCTTTGAAAGAGCGAAGCCAATTTGCAAGAATTCCATGATTCGTGAGCCCTAAGTCTAAGGAAACCTGCCTAAGTGCTTCACCACCTAGCAGAACCCTATCAATAGCCGCAAGCTTAAAATCACAAGTATATTTCTGTTGAGGACGATCCAGGATACCTTCTCCATGCCTTTGAAGTAAGGCCACCATATATGCAATTTCTCCTGGCCTCATCCCATATTTCCGGCTAAGGTAGGCACCTCTCCTGTCATCGTCTATCCATTCGTGGTAGATAGCAAGTTTGATTTCTTTAGTGTATTTAGTCATGAAAATAACCCCCGAAATTAGTGTCCTAATTTCGGGGGTCATATCA
>NZ_JAOQBX010000061.1:0-797 GCF_044902225.1 Lactobacillus sp. 23-2
CAGAACAAGATTTACAGCGACTCTACAATCTCGCGCTTCATTCGCGAGATCGATGATAATGACAGGGTCGACTTCTTGAACAGCTGGAACGCCACCCACGACAAGAACGAGAAAATCTACGTTTCCTATGACTCCACCAACAAGAACTGCAAGGCTGGAGATATTGAGATGGCGGAATACGGTCACCCTAAGAATGACGTTGGCGCGCCAATCATCAACTACTCGATTGCTTACGACATGACCAATGAGAAGCCCCTGCTTTACGAGAGCTACCCGGGCAGTATCGTGGATGTCTCGCAGCTGAAATACATGCTGGAGAAGATTCGCGGCTACGGCTATAAGAAGATAGGTCTCATCCTTGATCGTGGATACTTCAGTAAGGCTAACATCCAATTCATGGACTCGTGCGACTATGATTTCGTGATGATGGTTAAAGGCAGGGCCTCCTTTGTACACGGCTTGATCATGGAGCACATGGGTGAATTCGAATCAAAGAGAGCCTGCTCCATCAAGGCTTACCGGACTTATGGCATAACGGTTAAAGCCAAGCTGTACGCGGATGACGACACTGACCGCTATTTCCACATCTACTACAAGGCCAAGAAGCAGGCTAGCGAGCGTGCTAGACTGGAAGCTGATTTGGACAGAATGGAAGCCGAGATGGACAAGATAAAAGGCAGAGAATACAAGCTTCCAAAGCGATACGAGCATTATTTCAAGCTCACCTACCACAAAGACAAGTTCTATGGCTACGAGGAACGGGAAGATGTCATCGAACGAGAGCTGCAGCTGTGCGG
>NZ_JAOQBX010000062.1:0-784 GCF_044902225.1 Lactobacillus sp. 23-2
TTTCTAGAGAGGTTAAAATGGATCATTCATATTCTAACACTAAACCACACCAAAAGGGAAAGCACCTTTCAAAGGATGATCGAATTACAATTCAAGTGATGCATTCTATTGGCTGCTCAAACCGTGCCATTGCTAGAGAGCTTAACTGCTCGCCAAGTACAATCGGATATGAGCTCAAAAGAGGCACCGTATCCCTTTATACTGGCAATGTGAAACGATACAAAGCTGCCAAGGGGCAAATGACTTACGAGCGCCATAGACGCGAATGCGGCCGTAAGAGCTTGTTCCTTCGTCGAAGCAGGTTCATCAACTATGTTTCCCACTGCTTCCATAAGCGAGGCTGGTCTCTTGATGCCTGCGTTGGCTATGCTTTAGCCGAAGGTATCTTCCCAAAGGATCAGGTCGTGTCTACCAAGACTCTGTACAACTACGTTAACCTTGGCCTTATGGACATCAAGAACATCGACCTCCCAGAAAAGGTAAAGCGCAATACCAAGGCTCGTCGTGCTCGTGCAAACAAGCGCATTCTAGGCAGAAGCATCGATGACCGCAGTCCTAGAATCGATACCCGTAAGGACTTTGGACACTGGGAATGCGATCTGGTTCTTGGACACAAGACCAAGGATGATGATGTGCTGCTTACTCTGTGTGAACGAAAGACACGTTGCTTCTTCATGATCAAGATTGAAGATAAGACTTCAGCCAGCGTCATGAAGGCGTTTGACAAGCTTCGCGAGTTTTATGGATCCAAATGGAACAGAATCTTTAAGTCTATCACAACCGA
>NZ_JAOQBX010000063.1:0-771 GCF_044902225.1 Lactobacillus sp. 23-2
ATTTATCTTGCTAGTAGTTTCGTTTCCAGATTGAACGGCTTGATAAATTTTGCCTTCATCCTCAGAAAGATTGACTGGCACCGATTGTAAAAGCGGCAAAATTATCACGATTGAGTTCTCAAAGATCTTAAATTTAGGTTGAATAACGCTGCCTTGATAGCTACTGATAATTCTGCGAATTCCCGTGCCAAATTGTTCAATTAAGCCTAAACGGTAAAAGACATTAGCCAAAATTGGATTGCGTAGTATTGAAATTTGCCCCAAGAGATACTCCTCTTTGCTCAAACCACTTGGCAAGCCGCCGGGTGAAGCAATTTCAATTCTGTCATCAAACATTGAAATTTTGATTTGAGAGTTGACGTCCCAAGTCCGATGGACCAAGGCATTAGCAACTGCTTCTCTGAAAGCTTCCTCGGGTATTTCTTCTACCAGTTCCCGGTTAATGCCTTTGATCTCTTCGTGTTGGTAATACTGTCGATACATGTCGACGGAGAGATTGTATTGATCTAAAACAGAAATACCTTCACAATCTTTTCGGTCCAGCATGATATTAAGATTTGCTCCAAAACGAACTAAATTAATACCACGAAAATGATTGTGATCGGCTAGAAGTGCCCCAGCATTGGTGTATCCGCTACCCTTGCGCAGCAAATCCAAAGTTATCAGAATATCTTGATTCAGCGCCTTTATGCCAAGCTTATCCTTTAAAGCAGCTTCCAAGCTAGAGAAAGTTAAATTTTGGTCCTGGGCTTGCAGGCTATCAAAAGTCTG
>NZ_JAOQBX010000065.1:0-721 GCF_044902225.1 Lactobacillus sp. 23-2
TGGATTGACCTTGATGAGGATCTTTCCGTACTTCTTGCACTTGTATTCCAGCATGTCACGAAATCTGCCCCAGCTTTGACGCAGAATTGAGCGGGCAAGGTGGTGATTCTTCGTCATGTTCTTGATCTTTAAATCCTCAATGACGATGACGTCGTATTCCTTCACAAGCTGATCCGTGATCTTGTGCAGATAGTCATCGCGCTGATTCGTGATGCGGCTCATATAGCGGTTCTTGGCGACATTGGCTTTCTGCCAGTTGCGATAGTCAGACAGGCTTTTTGCGCCAAGAACCTTTTTGCTGGCGTCCTGCTGCGACTTAACCAAAGCCAAATGACGGCGCTTGGATGACTTGCCAGTATATGACTGCTTGGCGCTATGCTTTGAGTGGAAGCGGGGCTTGCGTCTTGTTCCGGCAAAGAATGCCTCCCAGGCATCGCTGATGTTCTTGGTCACGATTTGGAAGCTGGAGCTGTCGCTTGCCTTGAGGAATGGATATTCGTTCTTCAAGGCGGGAAGCAGATTGTTAAGATCAAATTCCGTTAACAATTTTGATTTCTTGTTGTTCTTGTAGCGTTCCTGATAGAGGCTGACAAGCTGATTCCAGAGGAAGCGGTCATTGCCAAAGAACTGTCTAAGTTTGGCTTGTTGTACGAGAGTCGGGTACAATCTGATTTTTACTCCATATTCCGGCAGATCTGACTTGCGCTTGCGTATTGCCATG
>NZ_JAOQBX010000067.1:0-672 GCF_044902225.1 Lactobacillus sp. 23-2
TCATCAATATCAAACGAAAGGCTTGTGCTATGTCTAGTTTACCATCATTCGATACCAAAAACGAACCTAAAATCGCACGTTCTGTTGAAACGTTCTTCAAAGACTACAGAGTCATAGAGCTTCTACGCAGATGCGGGCTCCGCAAGTCAAAAGGAATCCCACTTTGGTCGATCCTTTCATACATCTTCAGTAATGTGTTCCGAGACAGAAGCATGTACATGCAACAGAAGTCTGGCAAGTGTACCGCCGGCTTCTCCAAGAACACCTACTATCGATTCATGCAGAATCCACATATCAACTGGCTTCGTTTCACTATTCTGCTAGCTGAGAGGATCATCAATGGACATCTGAAAGATCTGACTTCTGACCAACGTGCAGATTGCTTCGTCTTTGACGATTCGCTCTACTCCAGAACTGGATATAAGAAGACTGAGCTGGCTGCCAAAGTATTCGACCACGTTTCGATGACCTACAAAAAGGGCTTTCGGATGATGACCATGGGTTGGACTGACGGATCCTCCTTCGTCCCAATCGCTTCATCACTCTTGTCTTCAAAGAACGAGCAGAACGTCATCGGGACAACCAAGAAGATTGACAAGCGCACAATCGCGGCCAAAAGGCGAATTATGGCCCAATCAAAGGGGACCGATGTAGTTATCCAGCTGCTCGATC
>NZ_JAOQBX010000068.1:0-625 GCF_044902225.1 Lactobacillus sp. 23-2
TTATAGTAGCGAAGGCTGAGACGTCACACTGCCGAGAAAAGCTTCTAGCCAGAGACGGTGCACCCGTACCGCAAACCGACACAGGTAGTCGAGGAGAGTATCCTCAGGTGAGCGAGAGAACTCTCGTTAAGGAACTCGGCAAAATGGCCCCGTAACTTCGGGAGAAGGGGCGCTGGTCGCAAGATCAGCCGCAGTGAAAAGGCCCAAGCAACTGTTTATCAAAAACACAGGCATCTGCAAAATCGCAAGATGAAGTATAGGTGCTGACACCTGCCCGGTGCTGGAAGGTTAAGAGGAGAGCTTAGCGCAAGCGAAGGCTTGAATTGAAGCCCCAGTAAACGGCGGCCGTAACTATAACGGTCCTAAGGTAGCGAAATTCCTTGTCGGGTAAGTTCCGACCTGCACGAAAGGTGTAATGATTTGGGCACTGTCTCAACGAGAGACTCGGTGAAATTATAATACCCGTGAAGATGCGGGTTACCCGCGACAGGACGGAAAGACCCCATGGAGCTTTACTGCAGTTTAATATTGGGTATCTGTCAAGCATGTACAGGATAGGTAGGAGCCTGAGAAGGTGGGACGCCAGTCTCACCGGAGGCGCTGTTGGGATACTACCCCTGCTTGA
>NZ_JAOQBX010000069.1:0-595 GCF_044902225.1 Lactobacillus sp. 23-2
AACAAGCGCGGCAGACTTCAACAGAAATAGAGACTCGAGTACTCAAGTGACTGTTGATGAGTTTGAAACTGCGCTTAACAGTTATGTTGCGTCTTACGAGTCGCCTATGAATACGGCAAAGTCCAACTACGAACAAGCACAAGCTGACAAGTCAGAGGTCAATGCTGCTCAAGAGAATGTAAATAGCAGTAAAAAGGCTTATGATGAGGCCAATGCTAAAGTAGAAAAGATCAAGACAGTCAATCAGCAAGTGGAAAAGGCTTATAAAGCTTACAAGGACTCTTGGAAAGTCCCAAGTGAGAAGTAATTACAGTAGTGTAATTATTAGGGAGATTAGTTAAGCTTGTTAAAGTATGAATCTGATATATATTCGGGTTCATACTTTTTTGCTTTTTCTAGATATTTGCTAATTTGGTTATAATCGGCGCTGGAACAAGCTTTGAGACTATTGAAATGGTCTGCATACAATAGATGATCTTTTTGTAAAAAAGTAATTTGACAAATAGACCGTTTGAGTCAAAAATTAAAATGTGTAATCATCTAATAATATGTGAGAGGAAAAAATTATGGGTAAAAAGCTGAAAGCCATCAGTAA
>NZ_JAOQBX010000006.1:0-116613 GCF_044902225.1 Lactobacillus sp. 23-2
CTCATCAGATCCTCAACCAGTTCTTGATCCGGACTGGTATCTGGATTGTTAAGAATTACGATCTCAGTTCCGTGTCTTTGACAGAAATCTTCAAACCAGTCAAAGCCAAAACGAGTGAAGCGGTCTTTGTACGTGATAAAGATTTTGGCAATTTTCTTGTCTTCCACGTCCTGCAGAAGCCTATTCCATTTAGGGCGGCGATAGTTAAGGCCACTCCCAATATCGCTGATTCGCTCATCGAGGATGACTCCTTTGGCGTTGCAGTACTGGGTAATAAAATCCATCTGATTTTTCAGATTGTTTTTCTGTCCTTGCGAAGAGACACGTGCATAGGCAACGTTCTTCCGCTGATCTGGTACTCCGAGAAGTCTGTTTAGCTGTTCTTCAGTATAGTAGCGTCTGTTGGCTACGTTTCTGAAAGCATGAAATCTTCCTTCACGATCCCAGCGCTGCAGCGTGCTTACTGAAACACCCAAGACTTTAGCAGCTTCATGGGGCTTGTAGACTTTAGACATAAAAAATAGACTCGTCCTTTCTATTAGGATAAGTCTATTATACCACCATCTAAATACGTTAGCACATTTTAGCTACGTATTTTGAGACTAGTAGTTAACACCTATATCCGCTCGCTTATTACCGACTATATGCATTTTTCACCCAGCCTGCTGAACCTGCTGCTGCTTCTCCTAGGCATGGCCTTCATCATCGGCAACAAGAGCGGCGGAGTATTGGCTGATCACGGAGGCATTCAGCCCTTGCCTTGAGTCTTTTTGCTGCAAACGCTGCTGCTCTTGATCCTTAATCCCCTGTTTAGATCTCCTTGGCTCGCTTTCGCGGCGGTCTTCCTGATCTGCGTCTGCAATGCCAGCTATGGTGCCTCTACCCAGGTCTACTTTCTGGATGCCGCGGCCAAGGATTATCCCCAGTCCATTGACCTGGCCTCCAGCTTCAACTCTATTTTCGCCAATGTTGGGATTTCTTTGGGCTCCTTCACTGCCGCCCGGGTGGCTGGCATCACGTCAATTGGCCAAACGCCATATTTTGGAGCAATCTTCTCCATTCTCGCCGTTGCCCTGATCTGGCTGGCCGCAAGAAAATCCCTGACTAAAAAATGAATTAATTGCAAAAAACGTTCACCGTACAAGTGAACGTTTTTTATCAGTCAAACAAGGTCTTCCAGTCGGGATCCCGGCGCGCCGCGAAGCACATCTTGATTTGATCAGTGGAGTTCTTGTTTTCTGCTACGTTTGGCAATTCATCTTCTCCAAACCAGCCCGCCTGGGTTGTTTCGATGTTTGCCTTAAATTCTCCGCCAAGCGGCTGGCACATGTAATAGATGTCGGCAATTCCATAAGGATGGATGGAACCGTGGTGCTTAAAATGGTCTTGGATGGCAATCACGCCCGTAACTTTGATATCCAAACCAGACTCTTCCTTGGCCTCTTTGACGGCATTGTCGGCCGGAGACTGGTCAACGTCGCACCAGCCGCCTGGAAGGGACCAGTGTCCCTCCTTCTCTTGCACCATCAAGATCTTGTCATCCTTGAAAATTGCCGCTCTAGTGGCGATTTTGGGCGTTTGATAGCCGATTTCATTGCAAAAGAGCCCTTTGACTTGCTCATAGTCAAGCCCACTCTTTGCGGCCAACATCTCGGCCGCGATCTCCCGGATCCGCTGGTAGCGCTCAGTATCAAAAACATCCTTTGAATAAGCCTCGCCGGTTTGGCCAATGGCCTGCAGCTCCATGGCCCAGTCGATCAGCTTGTCCCCTTTTTTCATTGAAAATCCCCCTTTTTCCACAAGTGCTAGTTTTATTTTAGCACGCCGGCTAGCAGCTTTTTCCACCTGTGGAAGAAGAAAAGCCCACAGGCATCAGAGTTGATGACTGTGAGCTTCAGCTTCAGCAAATGTAATGTTAGGTGTGTGCAGATTAGATCGAAAAGTTGTTTACGCGATAGCTGTGTCCTCCTGTATCTATAACATAAATAACAATCGACCAGATCCTGCCAAGCAATGCTGCTTCCCACGGACCATCCCTTGGCAGGGTCCGGTTTAATCTTAGAAACCCTTGCTTAGATTTCTAATTTGAGACTAATTATATTTTAATCGTACCAGATATGCAAGACTTATCAGCAATTTTTTTGAAGCAATTAGAAATCCATCACTAAATTGCATACAAAAATAGAAATAATAGACAAAAAAGGCACTAGTTTTCACTAGTGCCTTCAAATAAAAACAAAAAACTTTGTCTGTTGCAGAAAGGTTAATCGTCCTTGCCGCGATTCTTATAATTCAATTTGCGGTCTCGCAAATAGTCAGCAATCGTCGCGCCAATAAAGATCAAGTCAAAGGGACCTAAAAGAGCCAGTCCAGCGATCTTCAGCATGCTATAAGCAGCCGCATTGGTGCCGATGATAATCCCGATCGGGATCAACATGTTCCAATAGCCAATCCGGTAACGGAAAAAATCTTTAATCTTTTGTATTTTCGGTGCGAAAGGCGCGGTCAAAATAAAGCCCAGAAGCAATCCCGACGCGAAAACGCTGATCAGCAAACTATTTGGAACCATGATGCCACCTCAAAAATTTACTGGTAAATGCAACTTGAGCATCCAAGAGATACCAACATTTGGAATTATAGCTCCGTGCCTCTTCTGCTGCAAGAGCTCCATTTATAGCTGCCTGCCGCTTACCATTGCCGGCGCAATTGGCGTAAACTAGATAGTGCCAATTATTGGTTAAATCTATCGAAAAGGAAGAAGGCAGCGCATGTACTTTATCATCGCCAATCCCGCCGCCCAGTCAGGCCAGCAGGACAATCATCTCCTCCAGAAGCTGGAAAGCGCCCTGAAGGCCAGGCAGCAGCCATATTTTACCTGTTTCAACGCCCGGCCGGCTTATGTCAAGAAATTCATTAAGAGCATGGACCGGGGGACTGGCGAGATCAAGCTAGTAGCGATAGGCGGCGATGGAACAATCAACAGCGTTATCAACGCTATTGAGGACTTCAACCGGGTCAGCTTCGCCTTCCTGCCAATCGGTTCCAGCAACGACCTGGCCAGGGGACTGGGCATCAAAGACATCAACAAGGATCCCAGCCAGGAGGAGAATCTCCAAAAAATCGTGGCTGGCCAGGTCACCCGCAAAATTGACCTGGGAGAACTGACCTATGATCGCAGCGGACTAAGCAGGCGGTTCGCGGTCTCCTGCGGCTTGGGCTTTGACGCCGCGGTCTGTCATGAGGTCAACGAGTCCAAGTTCAAGAACTTTTTCAACCGGTTCAATCAGGGCAAGCTGACTTATGGGGCGATTGCCTTAAGAGAACTAGCCACAATTCCCTCCTGCAAGGCCAGAATCGTCTTAGATGACCAGCAGGTGATCCACATCAATAAGCTGATCTTCGCCGCCTGCATGAATACCCCTTATGAAGGAGGCGGCTTCAAATTTGCTCCAGATGCTTCCGCTGAAAATGGCTGCTTGAACCTGGCCGCGATTGGCGACTTGAATCTGCCACAAATGCTGCCAAAGTTTCCAGCAGCCTACTTGGGCAAGTACTACCAGTTTAAAGGCGTCCACCATGGCCCCTTCCATAAAATGCAGATTAAGCTGGACCAGCCCCTATGGGTGCACACGGACGGCGAAGTCGCCCGCAAGAGCAGCGAGGTCAGCGTGAAATGCCTGCCGCGGGTGCTTAAAATGCTTATTTAGAGGAGGAATACTTTTGTGGAAACTGGAGACTATGTTACTTTGACCGGCCCTCCCGACAGCGGCAAAAGCACGACTTTAAAGCTCATTGCGGGCTTAATTTCGCCAACCAGCGAAGCCAGCTGCGCGAGAATTAATACTCAGGTAAGCTGAGCGATTAGGTGATTTACCTGCCATCCCAATTTTTGAATATCTGGTCATGAAAATGCCCTGTAATTGTTAAGCATAGACGTTTAACGATTGCAGGGCATTTTTAATCTCGTGAACAAGCTTTTAGACTGAACCCTTTTTAACAGGGAAAATTCAGCAAAAATTTGGTCTATTTTTTGGAAAAAGTTGAAGACATTTGGCAACTATTTCCGTTATATTCAGTAGCAGGAGGAGGCGAAAGAAAATTAACGATCAAGAAAACCTGGCACGGCTTATAAAGCTTTACCAAAAGCTGGTATTTTCTCTTTGCTTAAAAATCACGCATGACTACTTTGCGGCTGACGGTCTGACCCAGGAAACCTTTTTAACTGCCTATCAAAAATGGAGTCAATTTGACGGGCAAAACGAAAAGGCCTGGCTCTGCCGGATCGCCAGCAATAAGGCAATTGACTATCTCAGAAAGCAAAAGCCTGCTGCGGATCTTGACCAAGTGGCTGAGCCAGCAGACAGGCAAACGCCCCTAGACCAGGTCTTGAACCAGGAGCTAATGGAGGAGCTCCAGGAGGCGGTTAAAAAGTTGCCAGACTCGCTTAAAGGCGATGCTGAGCTCTACTTTTTAATGGGGAAAAAGACCAAGGAAATTGCCAAAGAGCTTGAAAAACCGCTTAAAACCGTCCAGACTCATATTTACCGGGCAAGAGAACTATTAAAAAATCAGCTGGAAAGGAGGCAGCCCTGATGAAAGAGAGTCAACTAGAAAAAAAGGAAGAGAAAGATAATGAAAAACAAGCAGAATTCGCCTATCTGACTGATAGTGAATTGGCCGAGTTGATTAACGCAGCCGAAAGGGATTTAGTCGCGCCGCCCCCTGACCTGGCTGACCAGGTCCTGGCCCAGACTAAAGAAATCGAAACTGAAAAGATAAAAGAAAAAACAGCCAAGAAGACCATCAGCTTAGCCCGCTATCAGCGGATCAAAGTCCAGGTCATCGCCGCCTGTGCGGCCGCCTGCCTCTTGCTCTTAGCTGGGCAGTTCCTGCCAAAGAACTGGCAAAATAGCCTTGAATTTTTGGAATCAGACAAGATCTCGCAGATTGCCAAGCAAAATCAGTTCACTAAAAAGCTGAACAGCACCCGCATCGATCTGCCAGATGAAAAAGTAAAAACAGAAAGAAGTAAGTAACAATGCACTTTAGTCACCGTAAAAAAAGCGAAGTTTTAGAATTTTTCACCTCATTCATCCCCGGAGCCACTGAGATGTACATGGGCTTCATGAAGAGCGGCTTCAGCTTAATGCTGGTCTTCTTCACGGTCTTGATCATCCCAACCTTGATCAGCCTGCCCACCCTCTTCATGATCTTTGCCCTCTTGGTTTGGTTCTTTTCCTTCTTCCACGCCCGCAACCTGATTTCCTGCCCTGACGAGGAATTTGACAAGCAAGAAGACAAGTTCATCTGGGAAGAGCTTTTCCCAACCCTGACTCTCAACAAGCACGTCTTGACCTGGAGCGGGGCCTTCTTCATCCTGATGGGCCTTGACGCCATCCTTAATTCTGCTGGCGAAGACGGCCACTTTGGGGACTACTACAACGACACCGCCACCAACATTTTGGGTGCCATCATGGTCATCATCCTCGGCGTCTACTTGATCCGTCAAGCGAAAAAGCACGTCAAAAAATAATCAAGAAAACAAAATACGTTATAATAAATACATTGGATTAATTTCGGGTGAGGTTAAGAAGATGTATTTTATTATTGCCAATCCGGGCAAAACGACAACCTCATTATTAAAAAGCTAGAAGCAGCCTTAGAAGCAGCCCACAAGCCCTACTTTACCTGTTTTTCGGCTAGGCCCGGCTGTATCCGCAACTTCATCAAGTAATTTGAGCAAAAAGTAGAAGTCACCCTGGTTGCCGCTGGCGGAGATGGCACCATCAGCGGCGTGGTCAACGCAATTGAGGATTTTAGTAAAGTAAAATTCGCCTTCTTACCGATTGGGTCCATACCGATGGCGAGGTAACACGGAAGAACCAGACGGTAACGATTAGCTGTCTCCCCCACTGCTTAAAATTGATCATGTAAAAAGACTATTTCCCAGGAAATAGTCTTTTTTCTTGCTATTCAATTTTTTGCAACAAAAAAAGCACATTCCTTGCAGAACATGCTTTTTGAAGGCAAAACGCAATCGAAAGATTAACGCTTTGAGAATTGTGAAGCCTTGCGGGCCTTCTTCAGACCTGGCTTCTTTCTTTCCTTCATTCTTGGGTCACGAGTCAAGAAGCCAGCCTTCTTCAGTGGACCACGGAAGTCTGGGTCTACTTCGAGAAGGGCACGTGCGATACCATGACGGATCGCGCCGGCTTGACCTGAGAAACCACCACCATTAACGTTAACGATAACGTCGTATTGGCCTTCAGTTTCAGTCAGAGTCAAAGGTTGCTTAAGGTCCTTAACCAAGATTGGCAATGGAATGTAGTCAGCAACGTCCTTGTTGTTAACAGTGATCTTACCATCACCTGGTACTAAACGAACGCGAGCTACGGCGTCCTTACGACGACCAGTGCCTGCATATGCAGCTTGTTGTGCCATTTAAACTACCTCCTAGATTAAATCGTTAATGTCTAACTTTTCAGGCTTTTGTGCTTCGTGCTTGTGGTCTTCACCAGCGTATACGTGAAGCTTCAAGAATTCTTGGTGGCCAAGAGTGTTCTTTGGAAGCATGCCCTTAACTGACATTTCAACCAACTTAACAGGGTTGTTTGCAAGCAATTCGCCTGCTGACACAGCCTTCAGACCGCCACGCCATTCTGAGTGGTGGTAGTAGATCTTGTCAGTAGCCTTCTTACCGGTAAGCTTCAGCTTTGAAGCGTTAACGATGATGACGTTGTCACCAGTGTCAACGTTTGGGGTAAATTGAGCCTTGTTCTTACCTCTAAGAATGGTTGCTACGGCACTTGAAAGACGGCCCAATGCAACATCAGTAGCGTCGATCAGATACCACTTACGTTCAATTTCACTAGTTTTTGCTAATGGTGTAGTACGCAATTTAAATTCCTCCGTTTATTCGCAGTTTGAATACAATAAGATTACGGGGCCTATCGTGGACAAACATACTCTTATATCATATGACCTAAATATTGAAATGTCAATTAAAAATCAAGGTCCAGCCGATATTTTCTTGGAACCTCGTCATAAAAGACATGGTATAGGTACAGGCCGCTGGCCTGCGCGGTTTGTTGGACTTCCAACCGGTTCTTGGCCGCAATCACCCGTACCAGGTCATGTACAGGCCGGCGGCCGTTGCCGATTTCCAGCAGGGCTGCCACCAAGATGCGTACCATATTATACAGGAATCCGGTCGCGATGAAATCAAAAATTATCTCATTTTCTTTTTCGTCGTATTGGACATTCACGTAGTACATGTCCCGGACCTTGTCCTCGATCTGCCCGCCACTGGCCGCGAAACTGGTAAAGTCATGGCGCCCCAGCAGGTCCTTGGCTGCTTCCTGCATCCGCTGCAAGTCTACTTTGTAAGGGTAATGGCCTGTGTAAAAGCGCTTGAAGGGATTGACAAACCGGTCCAGCGACACCCGGTAGCGGTACCACTTGCCCTTAACCGAGAAGCGGGCATGGAAGTCCTGGTCCACAATCTCGCACTCAGTGAAAACCATGTCCATTGGCAATTGGGAATTCAGCGCCTTGATCATGTTCTGCGGGGGAATTTTATTTCCCGGGTAATCAAAGTGAATTACCTGCCCGACCGAATGGACTCCGGCATCGGTTCTGCCCGATCCATAGACCGTAACCTCTTTGCCCTTGGTCATCCGTTTGAGAATTTCTTCAACCGTCCCTTGAATCGTCCGCTGATTGGGCTGGGACTGGAAGCCATGAAAAAGGTGACCGTCGTAGGTCAATTTCAGCTTATACCTGGTCGTCTGCACTTGTTCTTGCTTGTTCTTGCTATCTTTATTCGAACTATTCGTCATCAGTGGATTCTCACAATCACCATTAAGGCCGTCAAAATTACACAGTATGCCAAAGGCACCAAGTCTGCCTTGGACCACTTCAGAACCCGGTAGCGGCTTCTGCCTTCGCTGCCCTTATAGCCGCGCGACTCCATCGCCGTAGACAGATCCAGAGCTACTTCCAGAGAATCGATGAACAGCGGCACCAGCATTGGAACGACCGACTTGGCCCTTTGCACCAAATTGCCGTCGTTAAAGTCGGCTCCCCGCGATCTCTGGGCATTCATGATCTTCATGGTCTGGTCAAACAAAGTTGGCACAAATCTCAAGGCGATCGAGATCACCAAGCTGATCATGCCCACGTTGACCTTGAACAGCTTGAGCGGGGCCATGATCCACTCCATCGCGTCCGCGATTTCCAGTGGCTTGGTCGTGACCGTCATCACCGTTGAAACGACAATGATCAAGGTAAAGCGGATAAAGACATACAGGCCGTTGATCAGACCTTCGCTTGAGATGGCAAAGACCCACCAATGCCAGTAGATCTTGCCGCCAGCCATGAAAAAGGTCTGCAAAAGCGAGGTAAAGATGATCAGCCAGATCATTGGCTTGACCCCATCCCAGAAGACCTTGGGCTTCAAGCCCGTGGCGACAACCGTCATCAGACCAAAGACCGTGATGACCAGATAGCTTTGCCAGTTATTGGCCAAAAAGATCATCAAGATGAAGTAAAAAGTCACCAGCATCTTGGCCCGGGGATCAACCTTGTACATGAAGCTGGTCCCTGGCAGGTAGCGGCCGATAATTATCTTGCTCATTCTGCTGCCTCCTTCACCCGCTGGGCAATCGCATCCGCCAATTCCGTCATCGTCAAGGGGTTGCCCGCCAATTTGCAGCCAGAAGCCGCCAATTTGGCCGCGAAGCGGCTTGGGTGCGGTTCATCAAGGTGATGGTGCTTAAGCCAGTCACGGTCCTTAAAAACGGCCTGTGGAGTGTCATGGGCAATCAGCTTGCCATGCTCCATCACCAGCACGTCATCGGCGTAATCGGCCACGTCATCCATGTTGTGGGTGACCAAGATTACGGTATGCCCCTGCTTTTGGTAGTCCTTAAACAGCCGCATCATTTCAATGCGACCCTTGGGATCCAAGCCGGCCGCGGGCTCATCCAGACAGATGATGTCGGGCTCATAGGCCATGACGCCCGCAATCGCGACCCGGCGCATCTGCCCACCCGAAAGGTCAAATGGCGACTTCTCGGCCACATCTTCAGGCAGTCCGACTTGCTTGAGCCACTTTCTAGCCACCCGCTCAGCTTCTTCAGCTGAAAAGCCGAAATTCTTAGGCCCAAATTCAACATCGCTCAACACGGTGTTCTCAAACAACTGGGCTTCTGGAAACTGAAAGACCAGGCTGACCTTGCGGCGCAGCCCCTTCAGCCCCTTGTTGCCAGTCTCTGGCGTAATCTCATAGCCCGCAATGGAAATTTTCCCATTGCTGGGCTTGAGCAGAGCATTAAAGTGCTGCATTAAGGTGGACTTTCCGCTCCCGGTATGGCCAATCAAGGCAATAAAATCACCTTCACGCAAGGTGAAGTTCACATCGTCCAGCCCCAGGGACTCCAAAGGCGAGCCGGGGTTGTAGACATAGCTTACATTTTCGAATTTAATTGACATATTTCTTGAACCAACTCGTCTTCTTTGTCAGCGTCCCGCGGCAGGTCAATTCCCCGCTCATGCAGGAGCTGCTTTAACCTAAAAGTGAACGGAATATCCAGGCCAATCCGCTCCAAGAGGTCAACCTGGGCAAAAATATGCTCTGGCGTCCCCTGATCAATCAGCTTGCCGTCATCCATGACCAGGACTTGGTCAGCTAAAGAGGCCTCATCGATATCATGGGTAATGGAAATCACCGTCAAATCGTTTTCGTCCTTGATCCGCTTGACCAAATCCAGGATCTGCTGCTTGCCTTCCGGGTCCAGCATGGAGGTCGCTTCATCCAAAATAATAACCTTGGGCTTGATGGCTAAGATGCCAGCGATCGCTACGCGCTGTTTCTGCCCCCCTGAGAGGTTGCTGGGCTCTGCTCCGGCATAATCAGCCATGCCAACGTCAGAAACCGCCTGAGCGACGATTTTGACCATTTCTGACCGGGGCGTTGCTCGGTTTTCCAAGCCAAAGGCCACGTCATCAGCCACGGTCGCCCCGACAAACTGGTTGTCAGGGTTCTGAAAGACGATCCCAACCTGTTCGCGCACGTCCCAGACCGTTTCCTGGGCCAGCTTGATCCCATCAACGACGATCTTGGACCGGTCCATGTCGTCTGGTGCTAAAAGCCCGTTGATCAATTTCGACACTGTAGACTTGCCCGAGCCATTGTGGCCAATCAAAGCCGTCCAGGCCCCCTTCTTGATCGCAAAGCTGAGGTCATCGACAGCCGGGCGCGGCGCGTCTGGATAGGTAAAAGTTACGTGTTCAAAAGCAATAATGTTGTCTTTCTCTGCACTCATGATGTCACCACCTGTATTTATAACGTTTACCCTCCATTGTATAAAAAAAGCAAAAAAAAATCATCCATGAAGAGGGATGATATTGAACCATCTAAGCTAGACTAAGGCCGAAGCCCATCATCATCGCGCTTATTCTCACTTTCATGAATAATTCTTAAAAAGTATTAAGTTTGGCAGTTATGTTTAACTAAATTAAACCAATTCCAAAACTACCATTGGAGCTGCGTCACCCTTGCGTGGCATAGCCAGCTTCAAGATACGGGTGTAACCACCGTTGCGGTCCTTGTAGCGAGGAGCAACATCAGTGAAGAGCTTTTGAAGAGCTGACTTAACAACTACTTCGTCGCCTTCTTCGTGGATATCAGCGATTTCGTTGCGTACGAATGCAGCAGCCTTTCTTCTAGCAGCCAGGTCACCGCGCTTGCCCAAAGTGATCATCTTTTCTGCAGTGCGACGTACTTCCTTAGCGCGAGCTTCGGTAGTGACGATGCGTTCGTTGATAATCAATTGGGTAGTCATTTCACGGAGCATAGCTTTTCTTTGACTACTGTCCCAACCTAATTTACGGTATGACATTAATTGTGCCTCCTTATTACAGACTAGTCTTCTTGACGAAGTGAAAGACCCAGGTCTGCTAATTTATTCTTAACTTCTTCCAATGATTTACGTCCCAAGTTACGTACGCGCATCATTTCTGCCTCTGACTTGCTGGTCAGGTCTTGCAGAGTGTTAATGCCGGCACGCTTCAAGCAGTTGTAAGAACGAACTGAGAGGTCGAGATCTTCGATCGTCATCTCGAGCTTCTTTTCCTTTTGGTCGTTCTCTTGTTCAACCATAACTTCGCCAATTTCTGAAGCAGCATCAGCTGATTCAAAGGCCTTGAAGTGTTCTACAAGGACACGAGCGGCAAAGTTGAGGGCGTCATTCGGAGCGATTGAACCATTTGTCCAAATTTCAAGAGTAAGCTTGTCAAAGTCTTCTCTCTTGCCAACCCGAGTTGATTCAACTTGGTAGTTGACCTTGTCGATTGGTGAGAAGAGTGAGTCAACTGCAATGTCGCCGATTGACATGTCAGCAGTCTTGTTTTCACTTGCTGGAACGTAACCACGGCCGTTGCGCACGTCAATCCACATGTGCAGGTGGCCACCTTGAGCAATGGTACAAATGTATTGGTCCGGATTGAGAACGTCGACATCGGCGTCAGCCTTCAAATCCTCAGCAGTTACCGTTGCTGGACCTTCAACGTCAAGTTCGATCGTCTTGGTTTCATCAGTGTGAGCCTTCAATTCAAGCTTCTTCAGATTCAAGATGATCTTGGTTACGTCTTCCTTTACGCCAGGAACAGTAGTGAATTCGTGTAAAACACCATCAATCTTGACCTTCACTAAACCAGTCCCAGGAACAGAGGTCAACAAAACGCGACGGAGGGAATTCCCCAAAGTTGTACCGAACCCACGCTCCAGCGGTTCAACAACAAACTTACCGTAACTGTCTTCTTGATCCACGACGGTAATATTTGGCTTTTTAAATTCAATCATTACTGGGCCCCTTTCAAAACGCACGTCTCAAAGTAAGATTTTATTAAACACGACGACGCTTTGGTGGTCTAGAACCGTTGTGAGGAACTGGAGTAACGTCACGGATAGCAGTGATTTCCAGACCAGCGGCTTGCAGAGCACGGATTGCTGATTCACGACCAGAACCTGGACCCTTAACTGATACTTCTACGTGGTGCATGCCTTGAGCGATTGCGTTCTTAGCAGCAGCTTCAGCAGCCATTTGAGCTGCGAATGGAGTAGACTTACGGCTACCCTTGAAGCCCAAAGCACCAGCTGAAGACCAGGCAACGGCGTTACCTTGAACGTCAGTAATCATAACTAAAGTGTTGTTAAACGTTGAGTGAATGTGAGCAACGCCAGTTTCGACGTTCTTCTTCACGCGACGCTTACGAGCAGTTTTCTTTGCAGGCATCTATAAACCTCCTTATAGTAATTTTAATTAACGGCTCTTCTTGGAACCCTTGCGAGTACGTGCGTTGTTCTTAGTGTTTTGACCGCGAACAGGAAGACCACGACGGTGACGGATGCCACGGTATGAGCCAATATCAACAAGACGCTTGATGTTCATGTTGATTTCACGACGCAAGTCACCTTCAACACGGTACTTGTCTACTTCAGTACGCAGCTTTTCTTGTTGTTCTGGAGTAAGGTCCTTAGTCCGGACGTCTTCAGATACGCCTGCGTTTTCGCAAATTTCCTTTGCAGTGTGGTCGCCGATACCGAAAATGTAAGTCAGAGCGACAACGATTCTTTTATCTCTTGGTAAGTCAACACCAGCGATACGTGCCATTAGATGCACCTCCTATATCTTGAAAATTAACCTTGACGTTGCTTGTGCTTTGGATTTGCAGGGCAAATAACCATAACACGACCATGTCTCTTAATAACCTTGCAATGTTCGCACATTGGTTTAACAGATGGTCTAACCTTCATGTTTGCCTCCGTTATTATTTAATAAAACGATACGTAATTCTACCTTTAGTCAGGTCGTATGGAGAAAGCTCCACAGTTACCCGGTCCCCAGGCAGAATCCGGATGTAGTGCATCCGGATCTTGCCTGAAACATGGGCCAGAATCGTGGCGCCATTTTCCAATTCGACCTTAAACATAGCATTAGGTAAGGTATCAACTACCTTACCTTCTACTTCAATGACATCATCTTTTGCCAAAGTTGCCCCTCCGCAATCAAAACAGTCATACTTCGAAATTATAACACGTTCGAAAAAATTTGCAAACTAACTACGCAGCTTAGTTCTTTGAGAGAACCTCGTCGATGTCTGCAAATACTTTTTCAGGTGCTTGCTCACCATTAACAGTGTAAAGCAAGCCCTTCTTGTCATAGAACTCCTTCAATGGAGCGTTCATCTTTTCGTTAACTTCCAGCCGGTTCTTAACAACTTCAGGCTTGTCGTCTTCACGTTGATAGAACTCGTGACCACCACAGCGATCGCAGGTACCTTCGACCTTAGGCTTCTTTGAAAACTTATTGTAAGTTGCGCCACAATTCTTGCACATGAACCGGGCAGATAAACGATCGATTAAAGTTTCTTCCTTGACATCAATTGAAATGACGTTAGTCAAAGGCTTGTTCAAGCGAGCAGTAATCTCTTCAAGGAGCTCTGCCTGCTTGGTCGTTCTTGGGAAGCCGTCAAGAATGAAACCATTCTTAGTGTCGTCTTGACCAAGACGTTCTTCAACAAGCTTTGCGGTAACTTCGTCTGGAACCAAATTGCCTTTGTCGATGTAAGACTTGGCTTCCAAGCCTACTGGAGTCTTGTTGGCCATCGCCTCTCTAAACATATCACCTGTGGAAATGTGCGCAATGTGATACTTGTCAACAATTTGTTCAGAAGCAGTACCCTTGCCTGCACCTGGCAGACCGAGAAGAATTAAATTAATCATTTTTATTTTTCACCTATCTAATAAAACCGGTATATTCACGTTTCATCAACAAACCGTCGATTTGGCGTGACAATTCCAGAACGACCCCGACAACGATCAACAGGCTGGTCCCACCTAAGCCAATTGAACTTGGCAGGTCCCAGATGTTGGTAGCAAGCTGTGGAAGCAAAGCTACCAAACCCAGATAGACGGACCCAACTGTTGAAAGCTTGAGCAGCATCTGTGACATATATTTCTCAGTGTCCTTGCCTGGCCACACGCTAGGAATATATGCACCCTGTTTAGTTAAGTTTTCTGCTAGCTTCTCAGGATTTACCTGAACGAAGGCGTAGAAGAAAGTAAATAAGATAATGAGAAGGGTGTAGATGATTGCACCCGGAGTCGTCTGCAAGCTAAAGATAGTCGATAAGACGTGGTACCAATTGGCATCACCGTACTTGCCTTGGAAAGCCATCAGAATCGTGGCTGGCGTAACGATGAATGAACTGGCGAAGATAACTGGAATAACGCCAGAGACGTTAACCTTTAATGGTAGAAAACTTTCTGATCCGCTTTTCGTCGCTCTTCTCGTATATTGAATCGGAATCCGACGATCAGCTTGTTCAACCCAGGTAACGAATTTCGTTACCAATAAAATTGCGACAATAAGCGCAACGAAGAACGCAATCCCTTGCCAGCGATCACTCGCTGAGTTATTGATTACTTGGTCTTTCCAGACTTCGTAAAGTCCGCCTGGCAGACGAGCAATAATCCCCGCGAAGATAATCACTGAAACGCCATTGCCTAAGCCTTTATCAGTGATTTCATCGCCAAGCCAAGTCAACAGGAAAGTCCCGGCCGTCATGATAATCCCGATTTCAACATAGGTTTGCCAGTTTTGGGTCTTAACGAGCCCGAAACTAGACAGGGCGTTAAAGCCCAAGGTAATCCCGACACTTTGCACAAAGGCAACCACCAGGGTCAGGTAGCGGGTGACCTGGTTGGTCTTCCGCCGGCCGACTTCCCCTTGCTTGCCCCATTCAACCAGCGTCGGCACAATGTCCATTTGCAGCAGTTGAATGACGATTTGCGCGGTGATGTATGGCGAAACCCCCAATGAGAAGATTGAGTAGTTGTCCAAGCCACCACCAGAAACAGTATCAAGTACTGAAACAAGCCCCGTGTTGGCGACTTGCGTCAATGATTTGGCATTTATCCCCGGTACGGTGATGTTGGCACCGATGCGGTAAAGTACAAGGATAAACAAAGTATAGAAAAGCTTATTTCTAATTTCCTTATCCTTGAAGGCGTTCTTCAAGGTTGAAAACATTAGATCACCTCTACAGTGCCGCCAGCTGCTTCAATAGCCTTCTTAGCAGCTTCTGAAACCTTGTTAACCTTTACAGTCAACTTAACGTTCAATTCGCCCTTGCCCAGAACCTTAACGCCGGACAATTGCTTCTTAACCAAGCCCTTTTCCTTAAGAGCAGCAAAGTCAACTACGCTGCCTTCTTCGAACTTGTTCAAGTCTGCAAGGTTTACAACAGCGTATTCCTTGCGGTTGATGTTCTTGAAACCACGCTTAGGCATAGTTCTGAACAGTGGCATTTGACCACCTTCAAAGCCCAAGCGAGTGTTGCCACCTGAACGAGCGTGTTGACCCTTTTGACCACGACCTGAAGTCTTACCGAAGCCACTTGAAGTACCACGGCCGACACGCTTTCTAGCGCGACGTGAACCTTCGGATGGGTGTAATTCATTAAGTTTCATTAAATTGGACCCTCCTTGATTTAATCGTTAACTTCTTCTACAGAAATTAAGTGAGCAATTTTCATCAGCGCGCCACGAGTAGCAGCGTTGTCTGGTTGGACAACAGTACTGTTAACCTTGCCTAAGCCAAGAGCTTTAACAACCTTTTTTTGTTCAGGCAGACGGTGGGCAACACTTCTAGTTAAAGTAATCTTTAAATCTGTCATCTATAATCTCCCTAATCTTGCAAGCTCTTTGCGCCTTCGCGAAGCTTAAGAACATCTTCACGAGTCTTCAACTTCTTCAGGCCGTCAATAGTGGCACGAATTACGTTGATTGGAGTGTTTGAACCCAAAGACTTGGAAGTAACGTCGCCGACACCAGCCATGTCCATCACGATACGTACGGCACCACCAGCGGCAATACCTGAACCAGCTTCAGCAGGCTTAAGCATAACGTTACCTGAGCCATAGTGGCCAATTACTTCGTGAGGAATAGTAGTACCAACAGTTGGAACGAAGATCATGTTCTTCTTGCCGGCTTCTACTGCTTTGCGGATAGCTTCTGGAACTTCAGTAGCCTTACCAGTACCGAAGCCAACATGACCCTTCTTGTCACCAACGACAACTAAGGCAGCAAATCTTTGACGGCGACCACCCTTGACAACCTTGGTAATGCGGTTGATAGCAACCAATTGGTCTTCGATGTCGTCCTTGTTTCTACGATTTCTTGAATCGTTGCGGTTTGCCATGTGTTAATCTCCTTTCCTAGAATTCCAAGCCGTTTTCACGAGCTGCGTCAGCCAAAGCTTCTACACGACCGTGGTAGATGTAGCCACCTCTGTCGAATACAACTTCACTGATGCCCTTGGCCTTACCAGCTTCAGCAATGGCCTTGCCAACTTGCTTAGCTTGTTCTACCTTGGTTGCATCCTTTGAAACTGACTTATCTAAAGTTGAGGCACTTGCAAGCGTGACACCCGCTACGTCATCAATCAATTGAGCGTAGATGTTAGTGTTTGAACGGAAAACACTCAAGCGTGGGCACTCAGCAGTACCAGAAATCTTACCGCGAACACGTCCGTGGCGCTTTAAGCGCAACTTGTTTTTATCTGGTTTTGAAATCACAATTTCACCTCAAAATTTTCTATTACTTACCAGTCTTACCTTCCTTGCGGCGAACGAATTCGTCAACGTAGCGGATACCCTTGCCCTTGTATGGTTCAGGTGAACGTACGGCACGAATTTCAGCTGCAAATTGGCCGACTACTTGCTTTGAAATGCCTTCTACGGAGACGTCAGTTGCTGATGATGCAGAAACAGTAACGCCTTCTGGGGCCTTCATTTCAACTGGGTGTGAGTAACCAACGTTAAGAGTCAAGACGTTGTTCTTGACAGTTGCACGGTAACCAACACCGATCAGCTTCAAGTCCTTCTTGTAGCCCTTAACGACACCTTCGATCATGTTAGCCAGGTTGGCTCTCATAGTACCGTGAAGTGCCTTGTCGTTTTCGTTTGAACGTGAGAAGTGAATTTCACCATCTACTTCTTCAAACTTGATACGTGGGTCGAATTCTCTAGTCAATTCACCCTTTGGGCCCTTAACAGTAATTTCATCACCATTCTTGGTAACAGTGACACCTTCAGGGACCTTAATTGCTTTTAAACCAATACGGCTCATCTAGTTTCTCCTTCCTGTCAAGAATTACCAAACGTAGGCGATTACTTCGCCACCGATATGCTTTTCTCTAGCTTCCTTGTCGGTAAGGATACCAGCTGAAGTTGAGACAATTGCAATACCCAAGCCGTTCAATACCTTTGGCAGGTTGTCGGCTGATACGTAGTTTCTCAAGCCTGGCTTTGAGATACGCTTCAAACCGGAGATAACGCGTTCGCCGTTTGGACCGTACTTCAAGAAGACCTTGATCACACCTTGCTTGCCGTCTTCAGTTACTTCGTAATCCTTGATGAAGCCTTCTTGCTTAAGAATTTCCGCAAGTGACTTCTTAATGTTTGATGCAGGGATTTCTACTGAATCATGCTTAGCCATGTTGGCGTTTCTGATTCTAGTCAAAAAGTCTGCGATTGGGTCAGTCAATACCATCTATGCTATCCTCCTTACCGATTTACCAGCTAGCCTTCTTAAGACCAGGAATTTGGCCTTTGTGTCCCAATTCCTTCAAGCAAATGCGGCACAAACCAAACTTGCGGTAAACTGAGTGTGGACGACCACAACGTTCGCAGCGAGTGTATTCACGTGAAGAAAACTTTGCAGGACGGTGATTTCTTACCTTTTGTGATGTCTTAGCCATGTATGTCCTCCAAATTACTTAGCAAATGGCATGCCAAATTGAGTCAAAAGTTCACGAGCTTCTTCATCAGTTTGAGCAGTAGTTACGATAACGATATCCAAACCTCTGGTACGGTTAACCTTATCGAAGTCGATTTCTGGGAAGATCAATTGTTCCTTGATACCCAAAGTGTAGTTGCCACGGCCGTCAAATGAACGAGTTGAAACACCACGGAAGTCACGAACACGTGGAAGGGATACGTTGATCAGCTTGTTCAAGAAGTCGTACATTCTGTCGCCTCTAAGAGTTACCTTAGCACCGATAGACATGCCTTCACGCAAACGGAAGTTGGCGATTGACTTCTTAGCCTTAGTGATCAAAGGCTTTTGACCTGAGATCAAAGTCAATTCTTCAACAGCTTCGTCAAGGTTCTTAGCGTTGGCAACGGCGTCACCAACACCCATGTTCAAGACGATCTTGTCGATCTTTGGCACTTGCATGCTTGAAGTGTAGTTGAACTTCTTAGTCAATGCAGGAGCGATTTCTTCGTTGTATTTAGTTGCAAAACTATTAGCCATTAGTGTCCTCCTTCCCTAAATTAGTCCTTGTTGCTTTCAGCTTTAGCAATAACTTTTACGTTGGAAGCGTGAATTGAACCTTCAGTTTCAACTACGCCACCGTTAGCGTTGGCAGCAGATGGCTTGGTAGCCTTCTTGATCATGTTAACGCCCTTAACGACAACGCGGTTCTTCTTAACGTTTACTGAAAGTACAGTACCTTCCTTGCCCTTTTCTGAGCCGGCAATTACCTTTACCTTGTCACCAGTTTTTACGAACATTCGCTTAACTCTCCTTTTACAATACTTCAGGGGCAAGTGAAACGATCTTCATGAAGTCCCCTTCACGGAGTTCACGTGCAACTGGCCCGAAAATACGAGTACCACGAGGGCTCTTGTCAGCGTTGATGATAACAGCTGCGTTTTCGTCAAACTTGATGTATGAACCATCAGCACGGCGAGCGCCTGACTTAGTTCTAACGATAACGGCCTTAACGACGTCACCCTTCTTTACAACACCACCTGGCGTTGCTTGTTTAACAGCTGCGACAACAATGTCACCGATGTTACCGGTCTTGCGCTTGGAACCGCCCATAACGCGGATAACCAGCAATTCACGTGCACCGGAGTTGTCAGCTACCTTCAAACGGCTTTCAGTTTGAATCACTATTAAATCCTCCCTTAGCTAATCCGCAAATTAAACAGATTTCTTTACAATATCAACCAAGCGGAAACGCTTAGTACGTGATAATGGACGGGTTTCCATGATACGAACAATGTCGCCTACCTTGGCTTCGTTGTTTTCGTCCATAGCGTAAAACTTCTTTGAGTAACGAGTACGCTTGCTGTAAACAGGGTGGTTCTTGTAGGTGTCAACTACAACAACGATAGTCTTGTCCATCTTGTCTGAAACAACGCGGCCTTGGTATACGTGGCGACGGTTTCTTTCATTTGATTCGCTCAAGTTAGTATCTCCCTTCCACTAGTTTTGTTCTAATTCTTTTTCGCTCAATACAGTCTTGATACGAGCGATGTTCTTACGGACTTGGCTCAAGCGAGCGGTGTTTTCTAATTGACCGGTAGCTTGTTGGAAACGCAAGTTGAACAATTCTTCCTTGTATTGCTTTTCCTTTGCCAACAATTCATCAGCTGATAATGCTCTGATTTCCTTAGTCTTCATTAGATGCGCCACCTACTTCCTGGTCTTTCTTAACGAACTTGCACTTGATTGGAAGCTTGCTTGCTGCGAGGCGCATAGCTTCACGAGCAGTTTCTTCTGAAACGCCACCAATTTCGAACAAGATCTTTTCTCTCTTAACTACGGCTACCCAACCTGCTGGTGCACCTTTACCGGAACCCATACGTACACCAACACCCTTGGCAGTGTATGACTTTTGAGGGAAGATTCTGATCCAAACCTTACCGCCACGCTTCATGTAACGAGTCATAGCGACACGGGCAGCTTCGATTTGACGGTTGGTAATCCAGTGAGATTCTTGTGCTTGCAGACCGTATTCACCGAAAGCGATGGTCTTGCCACCCTTGGCAGCACCACGCATCTTACCACGGAATTCACGACGGTGTTTTACACGCTTTGGTACTAAAGGCATTACTTGTTACCTCCCTTTGAACGCTTAGCAGGTTGATTCTTGCGACCTGGCAAAATTTCGCCACGGTTGATCCAAACCTTAACACCGATTTCGCCATAGGTAGTAAATGCGTTTACCCATGCGTAGTCGATGTCAGCTCTTAAAGTATGAAGTGGAACACTGCCTTCAGTGTGCCATTCACGACGAGCCATGTCGGCACCGTTCAGACGGCCGGCAGTTTGAATCTTCACACCCTTGGCACCAGCACGCATAGTACGTTGTGCAGCTTGACGGCTGGCACGACGGAATGCGATACGAGCTTCAAGTTGACGAGCGATGCTGTCAGCAACGAGCTTGGCGTCAAGATCAGGCTTCTTGATTTCAACGATGTTGATGTGAACTTGCTTGTTAGTCAAAGCGTTGATTTCCTTGTTCAAGGCTTCAACTTCAGCGCCGCCCTTACCGATAACCATACCAGGACGAGCGGTGTGGATAGCGATGTTAACGCGGTTTGCAGCACGTTCGATTTCTACAGTTGATACGGAGGCATCCTTCAACTTTTCATCGAGGAACTTTCTGATGCGAAGGTCTTCGTTTAAAGTTTCTTTGTAGCCTCTTGCAGCGTACCATTTAGCTTCCCAGTCGCGGTTGACACCCAGACGGAAACCAATTGGGTTAATCTTTGAACCCATTCAAATACCTCCCTAATTAATCGTTCAATTCTGAAACTACAACAACTACGTGGCTAGTTCTCTTGTTGATTGGAGAAGCTGAGCCCTTAGCCCGTGGACGGAATCTCTTCAAAGTAGCACCTTCGTTTACGTAAGCTTCTGATACGTAAAGGTTTGCACTTTCAAGATCGTAGTTGTGTTCTGCGTTGGCAACTGCTGAACGCAGAACCTTTTCAACGATTGGGGAAGCAGCTTTTGGCGTAAACTTCAAAATTGCCAATGCTTCAGCAACGCTCTTACCCCGGATCAAGTCGACAACGAGACGAGCCTTTCTTGGGGCGATGCGAACAGTTCTTGCTTCAGCTCTAGCTGAACTAATTTGTTCTGCCATTTATTGTTTCTCCTTCCTTTACTTAGTAGCCTTGTCGTCAGTCTTGTGACCGCGGAAGGTTCTAGTTGGTACGAATTCGCCCAGCTTGTGACCTACCATGTCTTCAGTAACGTAAACTGGAACGTGCTTTCTACCGTCGTAAACAGCGATAGTCAACCCTACAAAAGAAGGGAAAATAGTTGAACGACGTGACCAAGTCTTGATAACTTGCTTCTTTTCAGCAGCTTGTTGTTCGTCAACCTTCTTCAAAAGGTGGGCGTCTGCGAAAGGACCCTTTTTAATACTACGGCTCATTGATTTACCCCCTTCTCTTACTTGCGACCCTTACGGTGACGGATGATTAACTTCTCGCTAGCCTTCTTGGTGTCTCTAGTCTTGATACCACGTGACTTCTTGCCCCATGGAGTCATTGGTTGAGGACGACCAACAGGTGCCTTACCTTCACCACCACCGTGTGGGTGGTCGTTAGGGTTCATTACGGAACCACGAGATTGTGGACGCTTGCCCATCCAACGTGAACGACCAGCCTTACCGATGTTGATCAGTGAGTGTTGTTCGTTGCCGACTTCACCAACAGTTGCACGGCATTCTGAAAGAATTTCGCGAACTTCGCCGGATTGCAGACGAACTTGAGTGTACTTGCCGTCAACACCAACTACCAGAGCTGAAGTACCAGCACTACGAGCAACTTGGCCGCCCTTGCCTGGCTTCAATTCGATGTTGTGGATTGCCGTACCAGTTGGGATGTTCTTCAATGGAAGTGCGTTACCAACCTTGATGTCGGCGTTTTCGCCTGATTCTACGAAAGCACCTACTTCCAAGCCCTTAGGAGCCAGGATGTAAGCCTTGGTACCATCAGTGTAGTGGAGCAATGCGATGTTAGCTGAACGGTTTGGGTCGTATTCAATTGCGACAACCTTAGCCTTAGCGTTGTCCTTAACACGCTTGAAATCGATGATACGGTATTGTTGCTTGTGACCACCACCACGGTGTCTTACAGTAATGTGACCGTATGAGTTGCGACCTGCAGTCTTTGACTTAGAAGCAAGCAAAGTCTTTTCAGGCTTTGACTTAGTGATTTCTGCAAAGTCAGAAGAAGTCATATTACGACGACCGTTTGATGTTGGCTTGTAAACTTTAATAGCCAATTGACTGACCTCCTAATTACTTTTCTTCGTTTTCGTCTTTGAAAATCTTGATGTCGTTTGAGTCTTCAGTTAAAGCGACGATCGCCTTTCTGCGACGAGCGGTGTTGCCGAAGTAACGACCAACGCGCTTTTGCTTGCCGCGAACGTTCATGATGTTCACAGACTTAACCTTAACATCGAAGATTTCTTCGATAGCGTCACGTACTTGAGTCTTGGTAGCAGTTAAGGCCACGTCGAAAGTGTACTTCTTGCTGTCCATCAAGTCAGTTGACTTTTCAGTGATAACAGGTCTTAAGATAATGTCGCGTGCGTCCATTAAGCCAATACCTCCTCAATCTTCTTAACGTCGTCTTGAGTCATAACGAGCTTGTCGTAGTTGACAACATCTTCTACGTTCAAGCTGTTTACCGGAACAACCTTAACCTTTGGCAAGTTCTTAGCTGAAAGTTGAACGTTCTTGTCGTCTGAAATAACCAGAACCTTGCCTTCAAGCTTCAGGCCGTTCAAGATTGCAACGAAGTCCTTAGTCTTTGGAGCTGCCAGAGTCAGCTTGTCCAAAACTACCAGGTTTTGGTCCAAAACCTTTTGGGACAGAACTGACTTGATAGCCAACCGGCGTTGCTTTCTTGGCATGCTGTAAGCGTAGGAACGTGGAGTAGGCCCAAAGACGATACCACCGCCGCGCCATTGTGGAGCACGGATAGAGCCTTGACGAGCACGACCAGTACCCTTTTGTCTCCAAGGCTTCTTGCCGCCGCCGCGAACAGCGGATCTGTTTCTCACCTTTGAGGTACCTTGACGCTTGCCAGCTCTTTGTCTGATGATTGCATCAAAAACAACAGCTTCGTTTGGTTCAACGCTGAATACGTTGTCGTTCAAAGCAACTTCGCCAGCTTGGTTGCCGTTTTGATCCATAAGTTTGAAATTAGTCATTCGAGTCCTCCTTCCTAGTCGTTAGCCTTTGAAGCTGACTTAACAACGATCAATGAGTTCTTAGCACCAGGTACGTTACCCTTGATCATCAAAACATTCTTGTCAGCTACAACCTTTTCTACTACTAAGTTTTCAATAGTAACAGTCTTCACGCCCATGTGACCTGGCAACTTCTTGCCCTTTGGCACGCGGTTGATGATTGAACCCATTGAACCTGGGATTCTGTGGTAGCGTGAGCCGTGAGTTTCTGGGCCACGTGATTGGTGGTGACGCTTGATGTTACCTTGGTAGCCATGACCTCTTGAAGTACCAGTAACGTTGACAACGTCACCTTCCTTGAACGTATCCACAGTAACTTCTGAGCCGACTTCATAGTCCTTAAGCTCAACACCGCGGATTTCCCGAATGAAGCGCTTAGGTGAAGTCTTTGCCTTTGCAGCATGACCTTGTTCTGGCTTGTTGCTCAAAACTTCACGCTTGTCTTGGTAGCCCAATTGAACTGCTTCGTAACCGTCGTTTTCAACAGTCTTAACTTGCAAAACAACGTTAGGAGTTGCTTCAATAACAGTTACTGGAACAAGGATACCGTCTTTAGTGAAGATTTGAGTCATGCCAACTTTTCTTCCTAAGATTCCTTTGGTCATGATTACACCTCTTTCTATTTAAAATTAAAGCTTGATTTCGATGTCTACACCGCTTGGCAGGTCGAGCTTCATCAATGAGTCAACCGTCTTTGGGGTTGGGTTCAAGATGTCGATCAACCGCTTGTGGGTCCGCATTTCGAATTGTTCACGTGAGTCCTTGTTCTTGTGTGGTGAACGCAGAACAGTGAACAAAGTTCTTTCAGTTGGAAGTGGAACTGGACCTGAGATTTCAGCGCCAGTCCGCTTTGCAGTGTCCACAATCTTTGCTGCAGATTCATCGAGAATGCTGTGTTCGTATGACTTCAGTCTGATACGAATCTTTTCGTTTGCCATCTAATTACCTCCTATACGTCTTCTTTAAATAAGATGACTAGCTCGGCGAAAATTCCCTGCACACCACTGTGGCAATGCAGCCTGGTGTGCCGCAACCTTCCGCGTCTAAGCTACTTACGATTTCTGCGTCTGGGGGATACTTATCCCTCGAACGCACTTGTAATAGTATAAGGCCTAAATCCTTAAATAGCAAGGGTTTTGGCCAATTTTTTTGGAAAAAAACATAAAAAAAGAGCCGCTGGATTTATCAGCGACTCGATTAAAACTTGCGTTTTATTTTGATTTTATCTGCCTTATATTAAGGAAGATTTGTTAAGCGTCTCGAAGCTGAGACTTGGAAACTAGGCGTTGCCGCCGCGCTTCTTGATGATTTCAGCTTGGATTGACTTAGGACATGGTGAGTAGTGGTCCATAACCATCGTGAAAGTACCACGGCCTTGAGTTGATGAACGCAGGGTGGTTGCGTAGCCGAACATTTCGGACAATGGAACCATCGCGTTGATAACCTTGGCACCGGCACGGTCAGTCATACCTTCCATTTGGCCACGACGGGCAGTAATTGAGCCCATAACGTCACCGAGGTATTCTTCTGGAGCGATGACTTGAACCTTCATGATTGGTTCAAGAACAACAGCACCAGCCTTTGAAGCAGCGTTCTTCAAAGCGAGTGATGCGGCAACCTTGAAGGCAGCTTCAGATGAGTCGACTTCGTGGTATGAACCGTCGTACAGCTTAGCCTTAACGTCGATCAATGGGTAACCAGCCAGAACGCCGTTCTTCATGGCTTCTTGCAGACCTGCGTCAACTGATGGGATGTATTCACGAGGAACGACACCACCGACGATTGCGTCTTCGAATTCGTAGCCTTCGCCTGGGTTTGGAGTAAATTCGATCCAAACGTCACCGTATTGACCCTTACCACCAGATTGACGAACGAACTTACCTTGAGCCTTAGCTGGTTGAGTGAAGGTTTCACGGTAGGCAACTTGTGGTTCACCGATAGTCGCTTCAACGTTGAATTCGCGCTTCATACGTTCAACCATGATGTCCAAGTGAAGTTCACCCATCCCGGAGATCAAAGTTTCACCAGTTTCTGGGTTGGTTTCAGCACGGAAGGTTGGGTCTTCTTCAGTCAGCTTTTGCAAAGCAACGTCCATCTTGTCACGGTCGGCCTTTGACTTAGGTTCAACTGAAACTTGGATAACTGGAGCAGGAATGTCCAGGCTTTCCAGAATCAATGGGTGGTCTGGGTCAGTCAAAGAGTCACCAGTAGTGGTGTTCTTCAAACCGATGGCACCAGCGATGTCACCTGAGAAGACTTCTGGAATTTCAGTCCGTGAGTTGGCGTGCATTTGCAACAGACGACCAACACGTTCACGTTGGTTCTTAGATGCGTTCAAAACGTATGAACCTGATTGCAATGAACCAGTGTAGACACGGATGAAGGTCAAACGACCAACGAATGGGTCAGTAGCGATCTTGAAGGCCAAAGCTGCGAATGGCTTGTTGTCGTCAGCCAGCAGTTCAACTTCGTTGCCGTCCTTGTCGTGAGCAACGTATGGCTTAACGTCAAGTGGTGATGGCAGGTAGTCGATCACGCCGTCAAGCATCATTTGCACACCCTTGTTCTTGAAGGCTGAACCAGCAAAGACTGGGAAGGCCTTCAGGTCCAAAGTTGCACGGCGCAAAGCAGCCTTAAGTTCTTCGTTAGTGATTTCTTCACCGCCAAGGAACTTTTCCATGATGTCGTCGTCAACTTCAGCGATCTGTTCGATCATTTCTTCACGACGGCTTTCAGCTTCTTCCTTGTATTCGTCAGGAACTGGAATAGTGTCCCAGTTTGAGCCAAGCTTATCTTCGTCGTAAACGTCGGCAACCATGTCGAACAGGTCGATCACGCCTTCGAATTGGTCTTCAGCACCGATAGGCATTTGAACGGCGATGGCGTTGGCGTTCAGACGTTCGTGCAAAGTCTTGACTGAGTAGTCGAAGTTGGCACCGATCTTGTCCATCTTGTTAACGAAGACGATCCGTGGAACACCGTAGTTTTCAGCTTGACGCCAAACGTTTTCAGTTTGTGGTTCAACACCTGATTGGGCGTCCAGAACAGTAACGGCACCGTCAAGGACACGCAGTGAACGTTCAACTTCGATAGTGAAGTCAACGTGCCCTGGGGTGTCGATGATGTTGATCCGGTAGTTCTTCCATTGCGCAGTAGTGGCAGCGGAAGTGATCGTGATCCCACGTTCCTTTTCTTCGTCCATCCAGTCCATTTGTGAGTCACCTTCGTGAGTTTCACCAATCTTGTGGATCTTACCAGTGTAGTAAAGGATACGTTCAGTAGTAGTGGTCTTACCGGCGTCGATGTGCGCCATGATACCGATATTGCGAGTCTTCTCTAATGAGAATTCACGTTTGTTAGCCATAATTATTTATCTCCTTAGATAACGAACACTAGATTAGAAACGGTAGTGAGCGAAGGCACGGTTGGCTTCTGCCATACGGTGCACGTCTTCACGCTTCTTAACGGCTGAACCAGTGTTGTTTGAGGCATCGATCAATTCGTTTGCCAAACGTTCATCCATAGTGTGTTCGTTACGCAGGCGGGAGTATGAAACGAGCCAACGCAATGCCAAAGTAGTTTGTCTTTCTGGACGAACTTCTACAGGAACTTGGTAGTTAGAACCACCGATACGGCGAGCCTTAACTTCCAAAACTGGCTTAACGTTGTTCATAGCTTCTTCAAAGACTTCCATTGGTTCCTTGCCAGTCTTGTCCTTGATGATTTCAAAAGCATCATACAAGATTGATGAAGCTTGAGCTCTCTTACCATCCTTCATCAAGTGGTTGATCAGCTTAGTAACCAGCTTTGAGTTGTAAACTGGGTCTGCTAAAACGTCTCTCTTTGAAACATGACCTTTTCTTGGCATTATTTAGTCCTCCTTTAACCCTTCTTAGCGCCGTACTTAGAACGACCTTGCTTTCTGCCGTCAACACCAGCAGTGTCGAGCGCGCCACGAACGATGTGGTAACGTACACCAGGAAGGTCCTTTACACGGCCCCCACGAATCAGAACAACTGAGTGTTCTTGCAGGTTGTGGCCTTCACCTGGGATGTAGGCAGTAACTTCAGTCAAGTTGGACAGACGTACACGAGCGTACTTACGCAAAGCTGAGTTAGGCTTCTTTGGCGTCATAGTACCGACACGGGTAGCAACCCCACGCATTTGTGGTGCTGGGTTGAAGACTTGTTCCTTCTTCATGCTGTTGTAGCTGTAGTTCAAAGCTGGTGACTTTGACTTAGTCGTCTTTGAGTGACGGCCTTTTCTAACCAATTGATTAATGGTTGGCATTAACTAGTTCCTCCTAAAATTAATTATCATTTTGTTCACATATCCGGGAGTTTCTTTTTATTCACGTTCCGGACTAATCTTCAAAACATACATCTGATATTGTACTCCAAATATCTGTCAAAGCAAAGCTTTTTCCAAAAACTTTTTCCGCGCTTTTTTCGGTAAAAAACGGTTAAAAATGCGTACTAGTAAGTGAGGTGATAAAAATGACAATTCTTTTAACATTTATGCTTGGCCTGTCGGCGGCGCTCGCGGCCGCGGCCTTTTATTGGAAGTACCTGGCTGATGAAGCAATTGCTGCTCTTGACTTGACGGATTTTTCCACTGCAAAAAAACGGCTGCAGCTGAGCCTTCCTTTTGGCCTGGCCATCGGCTGCTGCCTGGTCCGGCAGAATTATGTTTCCTGCTCCTTGCTGGCCTGCGACCTGACTTTCTTTTTCTTTCTCAGCCTCCTGGCTACCAGTGATGCCTTTGAGAATTCCTACCTGACCGTGCTGCTGCTCCCACCGCTAGCCCTGGCCTTCAGCCGGCACTTGTTTCTGCCGCTGAATCCTGCCGGTGTCCTCTCTGCCCTGCTGCTGCTCTTCCTCCTGGTCGGCCTGGCCTTTCTGGAAAAAATAGGCAGCGGCGACGTCTGGTTCTACGCGATCATCGCCGCTGCCCTTTCGCCGCTCACGGCCACGAGAACCCTGCTGTCCGGCTGCCTGCTCTGTCTCTTGGTCAACTTAACGGATTGGCGCTTGCATGAGCCGTTGCCTTTTTTGCCCTATCTTTTCGTCGGCTTGGGCATTCAGGCGCTGATTTTCTGACAACAAAAAAGACGCCTTTCGGCGTCTTTTTGACTAATCACTAGCTTTTGAAACTGCAGCGTTTAGTTATTGCTTTCTTCTTTGTTGTCTTCGTCTTTCATTTGCTTTTCAAGATCAGCAATTGAGTAGACGGAATCAGGCTGTTGGACATCAGCTTGTGGTTCTTCGTTGCGGTAGATTGGCATGCCAGTCCCGGCAGGAATGATCTTACCGATGATGACGTTTTCCTTAAGCCCCAACAATGGGTCGTTCTTGCCACGGATTGAAGCGTCAGTCAGAACGCGGGTAGTTTCCTGGAATGATGCGGCTGACAGGAAACTGTTGGTTTCCAGGGCAGCCTTGGTGATCCCGAGGATGTCCGCTTGGGCAGTAGCTGGGATGCCACCGCTGATGATAACGTCACGGTTGCGGTCACGGAATTCAGCGATATCCATGACTTCACCTGGCAGGATGTTGGTTTCGCCTGGGTCAAGCACGCGAACCTTTTGCAGCATTTGTCTGGTCAAGACTTCGGCATGCTTGTCGGCCAGGTCAACACCCTGAGTCCGGTATGACTTCTGAACTTCGGCCAAGATGTATTCTTCAGTGGTCAAAGTGTCGGTTACCTTGATCAATTCCTTAGGGTCGATAGAACCTGGGATCAGCTTGTCACCACGGTGGATGACATCGCCAACCTTAACGGCTGGCTTAGCCGTGTAAGGAATAGTGTAGCTTCTGGTATCGATCTTGCCCTTAACGGTGATTTCTTGCAAGTGTTCAGCCGCGTTGCTTTCGATTGAGTCAACAACGCCGTCAACTTCAGAGATGATCGCGCGACCCTTAGGGTTGCGGGCTTCAAACAATTCTTGAACACGAGGAAGACCCTGAGTGATGTCTTCTGCACCGGCAACACCACCGGAGTGGAAAGTCCGCAGAGTCAGCTGGGTACCTGGTTCACCGATTGATTGTGCGGCAACGGTCCCGACTGCTTCACCGATTTCAACTTCTTCGCCAGTAGCCAGGTTGCGGCCGTAGCACTTCCGGCAAACGCCGTGTGAAGTGTTGCAAGTCAGGATTGAGCGGATTTGAACTTCCTTGACGCCAGCATCGCAAATCTTGTGGGCCATTTCTTCGTCCATCAAAACGCCCTTGCCGCAGATGATTTCCCCGGTGTTAGGGTCCTTGACTGAACGGTTGGTGAAACGGCCAACCAAACGGTCGTAGAGAGATTCGATCAAGCCGGCATCCTTGTCCACGATTGCCCGGGCAGTGATGCCGCGGTCAGTGCCACAGTCATCTTCACGAATGATGACGTCCTGGGCAACGTCGACCAGACGACGGGTCAGATAACCAGACTGGGCGGTCTTCAAGGCCGTGTCAGTCATCCCCTTGCGGGCACCGTGAGTGGACATGAACAGTTCCAGAACGGTCAAGCCTTCCTTGAAGTTTGAAATAACTGGGATTTCAAACAGCTCACCTGATGGAGTAGCCATCAAGCCACGCATACCAGCCAGCTGGGTAAAGTTGGAGATGTTACCACGGGCACCAGACTGCTGCATGACTGAGATTGGGTTGCGAGGGTCGTTGAATTCAGCAATTTCCTTTTGAACTTCGTCCTTGCATTCAGTCCAGATTCTGATGACGTTGTCGTGACGTTCCTTGTCTGACAGCTGACCGTGACGGAACATCTTGGAAACCTGCTTAACCTGCTTGCGGGCCTTGGCAACCAAAGCATCCTTGGTCTTGGTTTCAGGAACGTCGGCCATACCGATGGTCAAGCCGGAGATGGTTGAAGCGGTGTAGCCCATTTCCTTCAAGTCGTCCAGGTATTCTGAAGTCCGCTGTACCCGGTAGCGCTTGTAGATTTCGGAAATCGTGTCGCCCAGGAAGCCCTTCTTGAATGGCGTGTTTACCAAGTCGTCAGCCACTTCGGCAATCTTTTCGTGGATGTCTTGGCCTGGTTCCAGGAAGTACTTGTCATCCATCGGACCAGTCAAGTTGGCCTTGGTTGGCTCGTTCAAGTAGAAGTAGTCGTCTGGGTACAGTGAGTTGAAGACCAAACGGCCGTAAGTAGTTACGAAGACTGAGTCTTCGCGGCCTGCTGGCCAGCGCTTCTTAGGCATTGATGATGCTGAAATACCAATGATGGTGTGGTAGTGAATGTCGCCGTTAGCGTAAGCAACAGTTGCTTCGTTTGGAGTAGCGAAGATCATGCCTTCGCCTTCACGGCCCTTTTCAGCTTGGGTCAGCCAGTAGTTGCCCAAAACAATGTCCTGTGAAGGAGTAACGATTGGGGTACCGTCCTTTGGAGTCAAGATGTGGTGGGCAGCCAGCATCAGCAAGCGTGATTCAGCTACGGCTTCATCTGACAAAGGAACGTGGATGGCCATCTGGTCACCGTCGAAGTCGGCGTTGTAGGCTTCACAAGCCAGTGGGTGCAAGCGCAAAGCCTTGCCTGGCACCAGAACTGGCTCGAAGGCTTGAATTGACAGCCGGTGCAGGGTAGGTGCCCGGTTCAAAAGAACTGGACGTTCCTTGATGACGTATTCCAATACGTCCCAGATGTCGTCGTCTTCACGGTCAATCTTGCGCTTGGCGTTCTTGATGTTGGAAGCAATGCCCCGGCGAACTAGTTCACGCATCACGAATGGCTTGAACAGTTCCAAAGCCATTGGCCGCGGAACGCCGCATTGGTAAAGCTTCAACTTAGGTGAAACGTCGATAACTGAACGGCCTGAATAGTCAACACGCTTACCAAGCAGGTTTTGACGGAAACGACCTTGCTTACCCTTCAGCATGTGTGAGATTGACTTCAGTGGCCGGTTGCCTGGGCCGACAACAGGACGGCCGCGGCGGCCGTTGTCGATCAAAGCGTCAACGGCTTCTTGCAGCATTCTCTCTTCGTTTTGGACGATCAAGCTTGGCGCGTGCATGTCCAAAAGCTTCTTCAGACGGTTGTTCCGGTTGATTACCCGGCGGTACAAGTCGTTCAAGTCGGAAGTAGCGAAACGGCCACCTTCCAATTGCACCATTGGCCGCAAGTCTGGTGGAATGACTGGGATAGCTTCCATGACCATCCATTCAGGCTTGTTGCCGCTGTTCTTGAAGGCATCCAGGATGTCCAAGCGGCGGATCGCGCGGGTCCGCTTTTGCCCCTTCAAAGTCTGCAGCTCGGTCTTGAGCTCAGCAACTTCCTTGTCCAGGTCAACTTGCTTGAGCAGGTCGCGGATGGCTTCCGCCCCCATCTTAGCCACGAAGCGGTTGCCGTACTTGGCCCGTTCTTCACGGTATTCAGCTTCAGTCAGCAATTGCTTGGCTTCCAGGCCAGTGTCGCCTGGATCAATGACAATGTAGGCCGCGAAGTAGATAACTTCTTCCAATTGCTTTGGAGATACGTCCAAAACCAGGCCCATTCTTGATGGAATCCCCTTGAAGTACCAAATGTGGGTTACTGGAGCGGCAAGTTCGATGTGGCCCATGCGTTCACGGCGAACGTGTGAAGAAGTAACTTCAACCCCGCAGCGGTCACAAACGATGCCCTTGTAGCGAACGCCCTTGTACTTGCCACAAGCACAGGCGTAGTCCTTGGTTGGCCCAAAGATGCGTTCATCAAACAAGCCATCTTTTTCTGGTTTTAAAGTACGGTAGTTGATGGTTTCTGGCTTCTTAACTTCACCATAAGACCAGCTTCTGATCTTGTTTGGTGATGCCAAACCAATCTGCATACTATCAAACTTATTTACGTCGATCAAAGTTTAACCTCCCAATTACTTAGAAGCTTTGTCGTCAGCTTCATCTACCGGCTCTGCTTCCACGGCTGACGCGTCGTCAGCTGCGGCATCGTCGTCTGAATCTGCTGCCATTTCAGCTTCTTCTTCGGCTAACTTCTTCTTTTCTTGCGCTTCGGCAAGGCGAGATAAAGTATCGATGTTGACATGTTCATTTGAGTCTTCGTCCATGTCGCGCAATTCAACTTCCTTGTGGTCAGCATCCAAAACGCGCAGGTCCAGGCCCAATGACTGCAGTTCCTTGACCAAAACTCTGAATGATTCAGGAACGCCTGGCTTAGGAATTCTTTCGCCCTTAACGATGGCTTCGTACGCCTTGACACGACCCACAACGTCGTCTGACTTGTAAGTCAGGATTTCCTGCAGGGTGTAAGCGGCACCGTAAGCTTCAAGAGCCCAAACTTCCATTTCACCGAAACGCTGGCCACCGAATTGCGCCTTACCACCCAAAGGCTGTTGGGTAACAAGTGAGTAAGGCCCGATTGACCGCGCGTGGATCTTGTCGTCAACCATGTGAGTCAGCTTCAAGTAGTACATCACGCCGACTGACACGCGGTCGTGGAATGGCTCACCAGTCCGGCCGTCGTAAAGAACAGTCTTCCCGTCTGAGTCCAAACCGGCCTTCTTGACGATGTCCCAAACGTCATCTTCGTCAGCCCCATCAAAGACTGGCGTAGCAACGTGGATCCCCAAGGCACGGGCTGCCCGGCCCAAGTGGAGTTCCAGCAGCTGCCCAATGTTCATACGTGATGGGACACCCATTGGGTTCAAGCAGATATCAACTGGCGTACCGTCTGGCAGGTAAGGCATATCTTCAACTGGTGCTACCAAGGCAACAGTACCCTTGTTACCGTGACGACCGGACATCTTGTCCCCAACTTGGATCTTTCTCTTTTGCACGATGTAGACCCGGACCAGGGTATTGACGCCTGGAGCAAGCTCATCGCCGGCTTCGCGGGTAAAGACTTGTACGTCTTGTACGACACCGCCGCCGCCATGTGGCACCTTCAATGAAGTGTCGCGGACTTCACGGGCCTTTTCGCCAAAGATGGCGTGGAGCAGTCTTTCTTCGGCGCTCAGTTCGGTAATCCCCTTTGGGGTAACCTTGCCGACCAGGATGTCGCCGTCGTGAACTTCAGCACCAATCCGGATAATCCCGTTTTCGTCCAAGTCCTTCAAAGCATCTTCACCGACGTTAGGAATTTCCCGGGTGATTTCTTCAGGCCCAAGCTTAGTATCACGGGCTTCTGAGTCATAGTCTTCAATGTGGATTGAAGTATAGACGTCATCCTTAACCAAGCGTTCGCTCAGCATAACCGCGTCTTCGAAGTTGTACATGTTCCAAGTGGTGAAGGCGATGACTGGGTTTTGCCCCAAGGCCAGTTCGCCATCAGCCATTGATGGACCGTTGCCGATAACTTGACCGGCAACCACCTTTTCACCGCGCTTGACGTTTGGCGTTTGGTTGTAGTTCTTAGTGGCGTTTGACCGGCGGTACTTTTCAAGCTTGTAGACGTCCAAAGTGTCATCATCGCGGCGAACGCGGATTTCGTTGGCGTCAACGTATTCTACGGTACCAGCTGCTTCAGCAAGCAGGGCGTCGCCAGAGTCGTGGGCTGAACGGTATTCCATCCCAGTCCCAACCAGTGGGCCGTGCGGGTTGATCAAAGGAACCGCCTGACGTTGGTGGTTGGCCCCCATCAAGGCACGGTTGGAGTCGTCGTTTTCCAGGAATGGGATACATGCTGAAGTTACTGAAACGACTTGCTTAGGAATAACGTCCATGTAGTCGATCTTGTCTGGAGTAACTTCGACGTTGTCTTCGCGCTGACGGCAAAGGATCACGTCATCAACGAAGGAGCCATCTTCGTTCAAAGGAGTGTTGGCCCCAGCGATGATGTAGTTGTCTTCAACATCGGCAGTCAAGTAGTCGATCTTGTCGGTAACCTTGTGGGTCTTCCATGAAACTCGGCGGTATGGGGTTTCCAAAAAGCCGTACTTGTTGATGATGGCGTAAGTAGCCATTGAGTTGATCAAACCGATGTTAGGACCTTCTGGCGTTTCAATTGGGCACAGACGGCCGTAGTGAGTGTAGTGAACGTCACGGACTTCGTAGCCGGCACGGTCACGTGACAAACCACCAGGCCCCAAGGCTGACATCCGGCGCTTGTGCGTCAATTCACCCAGTGGGTTGTTCTGGTCCATGAACTGGGACAGCTGTGATGAACCGAAGAATTCCTTGATTGAGCCAACGATTGGCCGAATGTTGATCAATTGTTGTGGCGTAACGGTTGCAGCGTCTTGAATTGACATCCGTTCGCGAACGACCCGTTCCATCCGGGCCAGACCGATGCGCATTTGGTTTTGCAGCAGCTCACCGACACGACGGATCCGGCGGTTGCCCAAGTGGTCGATGTCGTCAACGTCGCCAACGCCTTCTTGGAGTTCCAGGAAGTAGTTGACGGCAGCGATGATATCCGCAGGCTGGATGCACTTCACATCTTCGCTGATGTGGCCGTTTGAAATCAGCTTGATTTCACGGTCAGGGATTTCACGTGAGAAGACCTTGACTTCTTGAACGGTGATTGGCTCAGGAATGGCCCCTTCTTCTGAAGGCGTGTAGGTAACAGTCTTGAAGTCGTCACGGTCCAGGTAGTCCTTGAGGACGTCCATGATTTCGTTGTTGACCACAGTCCCCTTGGCAGCCAGAACTTCCCCAGTATCCGGATCAGCCAGAGTTTCAGCCAGAGTGTAGCCCAGCAGACGGTTCTTCAGGCTCAGCTTCTTGTTGACCTTGTAGCGGCCAACGGCAGCGAGGTCGTAGCGGCGTGGGTCAAAGAAGCGTGATACCAAAAGACTGCGTGATGAGTCAGTCGTCTTTGGTTCACCTGGGCGCAGGCGGTCGTAGATGTCCTTCAAGGCTTCAGCGACGCGGCTGTCAGCTGGGTTCTTGTGAACGTCCTTGTCCAAAGTCAGGTCCAGCGTGTCGCTGTCGCCAAACATCTGCTTGATTTCATCGTCTGAGCCAAAGCCCAAAGCCCGAACCAGGACAGTCAATGGCAACTTACGGGTCCGGTCAACGCGGACGTAAGAAACGTTCTTGGCGTCAGTTTCAAATTCCAGCCATGCCCCACGGTTAGGAATGACAGTGGTGCCAAAGATTTGGCGGCCGTTCTTGTCAACTTCGCCGTTGTAGTAAACGCCTGGGGATCTAACCAATTGTGAAACGATAACTCTTTCAGCACCGTTGACGATGAAAGAGCCTGACTTGGTCATCAGCGGCAAGTCGCCGAAGAAGACGTCTTGAGTCTTGATTTCGCCAGTTTCGTGGTTGGTCAGCTTCAGGGTTACATGCATTGGAGCTGAGTAAGTAGCATCATGCTTACGTGCCTCATCTACAGTGTACTTAGGTTCTTGAAGCTTGTAGTCAACGTATTCCAAAGTCAAGCGGCCAGAAACGTCGCTGATTGGCAGAATATCGTCAAAGACTTCCTTAATGCCGTGGTCAAGGAACCACTTGTATGATTCAGTTTGGACGTCGGTCAGATTTGGCAGCGGCAGGATTTCTTTGATCCGTGAGAAACTGCGTCTGGTCCGGTGTTGTCCGTAATTAACTACGTGTCCGTTTAGCAAGGAAAACATCCTTTCTATCCTGTTGAAGAAAGCAAATATTACATTTGTGTTACAATTTCAAAAAGCTGTGATTTTGAGCATAAAAAAGACAAAAACGACGCATCGTTTTTGTCTCTATCATTTTACTGGACAATATTTCAGTAAAATCCTGAACTTCAGCCTTTTAAATCGCCCAATATTGTACCACTATTTTTAAAGAAGCGCAAGTCCTAGCGGCCGCTAAAAAGCATGGCTGCCTGGGTGGCCAGACCAACCCCGGTGAGCTGGTAGCCGCCAGCCGTAATATTCCAGAAAATCTGCTTGCCTTGCGGACTGAGCTGGGATTTGATCGCGACCGGCTCTAAAGCGATCCGCAAGTCCCGCATCACCTTGCCCAGGTAGACCTTCTGTTCCAGCTGCTGCTTAGCTTCCAGCAGGGCCTCCCGCTCTTCTCTTGGCATTTCGTCGTAAAGAGCGTCGATGATGTCGCTATAAAGTAGGATCCGCCCGTCAGTCTTCTTGCTTGCTTCTTGTTCTGCCTTAGCAGCTTCAGCTTTTTTCTTCTTGCCAAACATAATCTGCCTCCAAAAATTATCTTCTTCCGTTAATGAAATCTTGATAAGCTTTTGTTTTTTCAGCACCAGAAATCCAACCACCACCGAGTGAAGACTCCACTCCATTTCTGAAGATGTCAAACACTGCTTGTGCAGGTGATTTTGTTACTACATAGTGCCAACCACCTTTTTTATCACGGTACCAATAACCATTTGCACCATACGCAACTGGCTTGGGACGCGATGTGCTTTTTTTACTTTTTGCTCTTGCAAGCGAGATTGTAGGAACAGATTGATCAACTTCAACATTGTAGTCAGCTAATTCTTTATTGACAGTATCAACCACTTGCTGTAATTCTGCAAGCTTTTCTGAAGATACATTCGTACCTTCTGGAACACTTACGACAAACTTGTGATTGGCAATCTTGACATACTTAGAGAGTTCACTCTCTAAGTTTGGTGATACTGTCTGTGTGCTGTCACTCGCGTTAACAATTGATGGACTTACTGCAAGTCCTAAACTTATAGCAGCTATTAACGTTACAACGATTTTTCTTGAGCTTTTCATTTATATCCTCCTAATACACTCAAAACTAATTTACGAGGTAAATTCTAGGCTTGTAGAGGTAATATTAGAAGGAAAAAACACAAGCTTTATAAAAACGTAACAAATGTGTAATATCAGCTAAAACACATAAAAGACAAGTTAGCACCTTAGCAGTTCAGCTTATCCCTTGATCTTTTCACCAGTTTGGGCCTTGACGATTGCAAATCTGAGCTTGCCGCCTCTGGCGCCAACTTTGATCGTATCGCCGCTCTTCAGTTCTTCGCTGACGATGTACTCAGCAATTTGATCTTCCACTTGGTCTTGGATAGTCCGGCGCAGCGGCCGCGCCCCCATTTCTGGATTGTAGCCGTCCTTGGCCAGCTGATCCAAGGCCGCTGGAGAAATCTTCAGCGTGATCTGCTGCTTGGCCAGACGGGTTACCAGCTTCTTGGTCAGGAGGCTGACGATTGCCCGCAATTGCTTTGGCTGCAGCGGCTCAAAGATGATTTTTTCATCGATTCTGTTCAAGAACTCAGGCCGGAAGAAATCCTTAGTGGCTTTCTTAACCTTGTCGGCAATGACCTTGGACTGGTCTTCCTGCACGCTGGCAAAGCCCACGTGACTGTCTGATTCCAGACTTCTTGACCCCAGGTTGGACGTCATGATGATGATCGTGTTTCTGAAGTCGATCTTGCGGCCCAGCGAGTCGGTCATAAAGCCTTCGTCCAGTACTCTCAGCAAGACATTGAAGATTTCCGGATTGGCCTTTTCAACTTCGTCAAGCAGAACGACTGAGTAAGGGTGCTCGCGGACCTTGTTGGACAGCTGGCCGCCTTCCTCATAGCCGACATATCCTGGCGCAGAGCCGATCAGCTTGGATGAGGCTTCCTTGTCCATGTATTCAGACATATCCACGCGGACGATGCTGTCTTCTGAGCCAAAAACGGCTTCCGCGACAGCCTTGGCCAGTTCGGTCTTGCCGACCCCGGTTGGTCCCAGGAAGAGGAAGGAGCCGATTGGCCGGTTCTCATCCTTCAGACCGGACCGGGAACGGCGAATGGCCTTGGCCACGGCAGAAACTGCCGCGTCTTGGCCGATGACCCGCTCATGCAGAATCGTTTCCAGGTTGGCCAAGCGCTTGTTTTCGCTGGTCTTAAGCTGGGTAACCGGAACGCCGGTCCAAATTGAAACGACCTTGGCCACGTCTTCTGGGCCAACGACAGCCCGCTTGCTCATCTTGCCTTCCAGCTTGGCGGCAACGGCCGCCCGTTTCTGCCGCAATCGCTGCTCTTCATCGCGCAGGCTGGCGGCTTCATCGAAGTTCTGCTTGGCCGCGGCATCGTTCTTCTTCTTTAACGTCCGGTTGATTTCCAGATCCAATTCTGCCAGCTCCTTGTCTTCACCGGTGTCATTCGCCAATTTCACGGCGGCACTGGCTTCATCGATCAGGTCGATGGACTTGTCTGGCTGGAAGCGGTCAGCAATGTAGCGGGTCGAAAGGTCAACCGCGGCCTTTAAGGCTTCTTCTGACAAGGCTACTCGGTGGTAGTCCTCGTACTTGTCTTTAATCCCTTCCAGGATCTTCACGGTCTCCTCATCATTTGGCGCGTCCAGGCGAACAAGCTGGAAGCGGCGGACAAAGGCCTGGTCCTTTTCCATGTGCTTGCGGTATTCTTCATAAGTCGTCGCCCCAATCAGCTGGATGTCGCCTCTGGCCAAAGCTGGCTTTAAGGTGTTGGAGGCGCTCATGGCCCCTTCCGCGTCCCCGGCCTTGACCAAGGAATGGATTTCATCCACAAACAGGATTACGTTCTTGCTGGCAGAGACTTCCTTGATCAAGCGGTCCAGCCGCTCTTCAAATTCGCCCCGGTAGCGGGTTCCGGCCACCATGCTGTTGACATCCAATGAAACGACCCGCTTGCCCTGCAGATCCCGCGGCACCTGCTTGGCCACGATCTCGCTGGCCAAAGCTTCCGCGACCGCCGTCTTGCCGACGCCAGGCTCCCCTACTAGCAGTGGGTTGTTCTTGGTCCGGCGGGACAGGATCTGGATGACGCGCTGGAGCTCACGCTCACGGCCAATGACCGGGTCAATTTGCCCCTCACGCGCCCGCTGGTTGAGGTCCGTTCCATACTTGTCCAGAGTCGGGGTGCTCGACTGGCCCCGGCTGCTGTCGCTGACGGCCTGTCCGCCTTCATTTGCAGTCTGGCCAACGTTGTTGGCATCATCGATCTCATCACGCAGGCTGTTCAAGTCCACGTCCAGGTTTCGCAGGATCATGGCTGACAGAACCTGCTCACTGGAAATCAAAGCCAACAGAATGTCAGTCGTTTCAATCTCCTTGCTGTGACGCATTTCAGAATTGCGCTTGGCGTAATCCAGCGCCAGAGTCAAGCGCGGCGAAAATTCCATGTAGTTGGCACTGGCTGCTGATCCGTAGCCCGTGTAGCGCTCGATTTCCTCGCGTACCGCGGTTGGCGTCACGCTCATGGTCCGGAGAATCTTTCCGGCCTTTCCTTCGCTCTCAATCACCAAGGCCAGCAGGACGTGCTCGGTCCCGATCAGCCGGTGGTGGAAGCTCCTGGCTTGTTCCTCGGCAATTTCCAGCACTTGATTGCTGCTATTGCTGTATGAATTTTGCATAAAAACACCGCCTTTAAAAATCAGTCCATCATGGACTTTTTTGCTTGTGATGACAAAGATTCAGACTTATTCGCCTAAAACGAAGCCGGCAATCTCTTCCAAATACTTCTGGTCAGTTTCGTCGAAATTGTCTTTGGCCGTAGAGTCAAAGTCGTAGACGCCCCAAAGACTCCCATCCTTGTGGAAGATTGGCACGACGATCTCAGAGTTAGAAGCGCTGTCGCAGGCAATATGGCCTGGGAAGGCGTGGACGTCTGGCACGATCTGGGTTGCTTCCTCCTCAGCCGCGGTCCCGCAGACGCCCTTGCCAATGGCAATATGCACGCAGGCCGGCTGCCCCTGGAAAGGCCCCAGGATCAGCTCGCCCTTTTCAAAGCGGTAGACGCCGGCAAAGTTAACCTTCTTCAGAGCGTGAAAAAGCAGGGCGGAAACGTTGGCCACATTGGCAATCCAGTCGCTTTCACCGGCAGTCAGGGCTTCTGCCTGCTTAACTAGTAATTCATATTCTTCTTTGCTTGCTGCTGGCATGTTTATCTCCTTAGTAGATCAATTTCCACTTATTATAGCAAAACACTGACCAAAAGCCGCATAATAACTCTTCCCGGCTTCTTTCCTTAAATATAGAAGAAAACTCGAAAAAAGTGCAAAGAAAAAGACCCGCTCTTCAGCGAGTCTTGGCTATCGCAAGCGGAAGACGGGATTCGAACCCGCGACCCCCACCATGGCAAGGTGATGTTCTACCACTGAACTACTTCCGCGATACAATTATTAGTTTACCAAAAAGCTGTCTTTTTGCAAGAGGTCCCGGGAAAAAAGTTAAAAAAGTCAAAGAAAAAAGCGTGGCAAGCATGCCGCGCTTTGATCACACATTGGCTATCGGGAATGCAGGATTTGAACCTGTGACCTCTACGTCCCGAACGTAGCGCTCTACCAAACTGAGCTAATTCCCGGAAAAGAAAAGGCCCGCCGTCAAGCAAGGCCTGATGCGGAAAGCGGAAGACGGGATTCGAACCCGCGACCCCCACCATGGCAAGGTGATGTTCTACCACTGAACTACTTCCGCAATACATCTATTAGGATAATCAAAGTCAGCCCATTTGGCAAGGGCTTTTTTCACTTTTCAGCAAAAAGAATGCGGTAAACTAGACGTAAAGATGTGATACCCGAGAAATGCAAAGCAGAGAAAGGAAAAAAACATGAAGAAATTGCAAAAATTCCTGCCACTCCTGGCCATCTTGGCTCTCGTCCCCTTACTGGCCGCTTGCTCCAAGATCAGCGACTACACCTTGGATCTACGGTCACAATTGACCGGGATCCCCTTCACGGTATCAACCTATGACTTCAACGGCCAAAAGATTGACCAGATCAAGGCCAAGTCCGTCCATATTGAAACCTATAAGCCAATGAGCAAGAAGACCAGCGATGGCAGCGAGCAGTCCAAGGTCATCGACGTTGAATACGGCGGCCACCAGATGATCCACGTAGGCTCCAGCCTGATTGCCAACGAAGGTTTGAAGAACTACGAGGATACTTTTTCAAAGAAAGTGACGATCAAGGACAACCAGCGCTCCATCCCCGTCCTGTCCATCATGTACAACAACTTCCGCAATGACTGGGCCAGCAAGGGCAAGGTGATCATGGTCCGCTCCCAGGCAGGGATGCCAATCGCCGTATATGCCGGCAACAGCGTCCGCGTCAGTGCCACTGACATGCCGTCGACTACTAAGATCAACGTTGATGGCCACCGCCTGTTCATTTACCGTTGCGACTACTCTATTTATGATATGTCGACTGTCAAAAACATGTAGAACAAATCACAGTTAATCCACACCCCCAAGCCTTTGGGGGGATTTTTTTGCCATTTTTCCACTTATCCACCAAAAAACAGGCACCTCTCACGAGATGCCTGTCTGCAGGTTTTGAAAAAATGGATTATTGTGTGTTTTGCTGTGTGTAATGTGTTATTTACTGTGTATTTGCTTATGAATGATCTTGCTGCTAGTCAAGCTTGTCCAGGGCTTGAGTCAAGTCAGCAATCAAGTCGTTGACGTTTTCAACGCCGATGGAGATTCTGATCAGGTCCGGAGTGATCCCAACGCTGACCAGTTCTTCCGCGTTCAGCTGCGCGTGCGTGGTTGAGGCTGGCTGAATGATCAATGACTTCGCGTCGGCCACGTTGGCCAGAAGAGAGAACAGCTTCAAGTTGGAAATCAGTTCCTTGCCGGCTTCAACGCCGCCCTTCAAGCCGAAGGTAAAGATTGACCCGACCCCCTTTGGGAAGTCGCGTTCAGCCAAAGCGTGGTCCGGACTGTCCTTAAGACCTGGGTAGCGAACCCAGGCAACCTTTGGATGGTCGTTCAAGAATTCAGCGATCTTCTGTGCATTGTAGACATGGCGTTCTACGCGCAAAGACAAGCTTTCAAGGCCCTGCAAAAGCAAGAAGGAGTTGAATGGACTAAGAGTGGCCCCAGTGTCGCGCAAAACCGTTGCCCGGATCTTGGTCGTAAAGGCTTGGCCGCCCAAGTCACCCCAAGTCACGCCCTTGTATGACGGGTCTGGGTTGACGAAGTTCGGGTAGCGGCCGGAAGCCTTGTAGTCGAACTTGCCGCTTTCAACGACCACCCCGCCCATCGTCGTGCCGTGGCCGCCAAAGAACTTGGTAGCTGAGTGCACGACTACGTCCGCGCCGTGTTCAAACGGCCGGTAGAGGTATGGGGTAGCGAAGGTGTTGTCGATAATCAAAATAATCCCATGTTTGTGGGCGATTTCAGCCACAGCATCGATATCGATCAAGTTGGCGTTCGGGTTGCCGATGGTTTCCGCGTACAAGGCCTTAGTGTGTTCGTTGATTTCCTTTTCAAAGTTTTCCGGATCGGATGGGTCAACGAAGTGGGTTTTAATGCCCAATGGCGGCAAGCTTTGTGCAAACAAGTCGTAAGTCCCGCCATAGATGGTTGAGGCAGCCACGATTTCGTCGCCGACGCCCGCGATGTTCAAAATCGCTGCCGTAATTGCTGCCGCGCCAGTTGCCAGAGCAACGCCGCCAGTCCCGCCTTCCAAGGCGGCAACTCTGTCTTCAAAGACAGCCGTAGTTGGGTTGGTCAAGCGGGTGTAGATGTTGCCCGCATCAGTCAAAGCGAAGCGTCCAGCCGCTTGGTCCGCGTCCTCAAAGACGTAGGAAGTGGTTTGGTAGATTGGCACTGCCCGGGCGCCAGTCTCGTCGATCGGTTACCCAGCGTGGACTTGGAGAGTTTCAAATGATAAACCTTCGTTGTTAATTGGAGCCTTGCTCATGATAAATACCTCGTTAATATTTTCTAGTCATAATGACAAATTAAATTTTGGTTATTGCTGCTTTTTCACTTATGAGTCATAAAATATTAACGACACATAGCTGTGCTGCCAATTGACGCGCCCCGCCAGAAAATCAACCAGCGCTTCGTTTGATGATATCGATTCCTGTTCATGCTTGTTTCCTTTCAAATAAAAAAACGCCAAACCATTTGCAATGGTTCAGCGGCTTGCGCGATCAGTCTAATACAGTTAGCGATATTAGGATGGTGAACCATTGCTGGTATTTGAATGTACGCTAAGAGGCATGCAGCACATCATCATGTTGCATGGCATGGTCATCATCATTTGCATGGCGTTAGTCTTCTTAGTTGCAAATACCATCGTAGTTCTCCTTTCCTTTCATCAAATCTTAATTTGGCTTTAAGTATAATTCTTTTCGCCAAGATGTCAAATCCTTTTTGGCCAAAAAAATCTAAAAAAAGAAAAGCAGCCGCAACTGGCCAAAAACGGTCGCTGCAACCGAAGAATTCTTCATTTTATTAATTTTCGTATTTAGTCAGTTCTGCCTGCAGGTCTTTGACTGACTTAGGCAATTGGCTTTGCGGATAGTTGGCACGAATGTTTACCGTCAAGTTGGCAGCCACGCCAGCTACTGGCTCATTCATCGCGATTCGCTTGGCGGCCATCCGGAGCAGGTTTCCCAGAGCTGGAATCCTGCCAACGGCTGGATCAGCCAGGACTTCATCCAGCAAGGCCTTGAAGCGCTCATTTTCTTTTGAAAGTTTCTTTTTGTGGAAAAGCATTTTTTCCTCCTTATCATCAACTTTGATTTTAATGCCAAGTCTGCCGCTTGTTAAGATTGCAAAGAACGTGCTGAATGAAAAGCAACTTTTCCCGGGAAATATTGCCAGTAAGTTCCAGCAATTTCTTCTTTTTACAAAATATATCGTTTTTTTGTGCTTTTTCTTGCTCTTTTTTTCCGGCTTCTTGCTAAAATTAAGAAGAAGCTTGATTTGGTTAGGAAAGCAAACAGGGAAAGAGAAAAGTTAAAGTTGAAAAAAGCGTATCCATTCCCCCAGTTTTGAACTATAATTTATCTCAAATGATAGATAATTTTATAGAAAGATTGAGTGAATTACTATGGAACACGCACAACAAGGCAATGGCAAGGCCATTAAATATGCCATCAACGCATTTGTGATTATTGCAATCTGTTGGATGAGCTTATTCAACTTTTTGGGCATGGCCATCGGCGGAAATTTCTACCTGAGCATGCCTGAACTTGAAGAAGAAATTCTGGCAAGCATTATCTACTTCAGTTGGATTTTTGGCCCAGTCTATGCCATTTTCCGTTTCACCCCTTGGTACAAGGGGCGCGCCGCGCAAGTGATGACCGCGATTGCCATCGTGGTAGCCATCCCTGCTGGCTTTTTGGCTGGCTATACTACCGGCTGGATCGCTTTCGCCTTTATTATGCCAGTCCTCTTCGCTGCAGCTCTGATCTATGATGAGCTGCAACGGGAGCACGGAAAGTATTAATTTTTTAGAAGAAATTGGATGCAAATAAAAGGACGGTCGCCTGACCGTCCTTTTGTTTTAGCGGACATTGTAAGTTTTTTCATAATCATCAACCGAACTGCGGATCGTCACTGACCACGTGTCAAAAAAATTGGTCTTGCTGAGAGAAACCGTGTAGTAGTACGGCAAGTTGGCATCCCGCTCGCTTTTAATGGAGCCAGCGTTCTTAAGGAGCTTATAGTTGCGCTTGCGGCAACTGGGAGTCGTAAATTTAGCCGTAAAAGTTGGCACCAGCTTCCAACCCGCGGTCGTCTGCACCGGCTCCACGAATTTGGCCTGGAAGCCGTGCTTGGGCAGGCTCTTTTGCAAAATAGCCGCCGCGCTCTTGTTTTCAACCTGGACATACACATCATATACCGCATTAGCCACGCACAAAATCAAAATCAGTGATACCAAAAAAGTGCAGACCACGTGCAGAATGGATTTCTTCTGAGATGCCATAGATCTATCTTTCTTTTATTAATGCTTTTGCTTGGAACATGACTATCAGTTTTATGATATCACGATTTCCTGAGCAGTGATTAGCACTGCCTATTTGGGCAAATGTTTCTGGTAAAAATCACGCTCGCTTTCTGAAAGCTGCAGGAGTGCCAAAGCCTGGTCTAAGCTGATGTGAAAAGCATCCATCATTTTTGGCACAGAATCCATGCGGCTATTAAACTCGCCAGACCGCTCCTGCACCGTTGCTTCGTCAAGCCGGGCTTTGTAAAAGGCACGGTCTGATTCAGGAATATGCAAGATATCCATTGCCTGGTCAGGTGAAATCCGCAAAGATGCCATCAAATTCTTGATGTCCTCCAGTTTGGCCTGTTGCTTGCCGCGAAACTCGGCACTGCTTATCTGTTCTTCGAGATTCATCTGCTCACCTCCAGCAGTTCCGGCTAGGCCTTTCTTGAAAGCTCAGACTTGTAGCCTGCACGGTCTGATTCAGGGATATCCAGAATGTCCATTGCCTGGTCAGCCGTAATTTTGAGAGCTGACATTACTTTCTGAATAGCAGACAACGTGCTTTTTCTTTGGCCAAGTCTTTCGCCCTCTTTTCGGCCGAGTTTTTCGCCTTCTTTTCGGCCAATGTATCTTGCGTCATCCATTTTCATCTTTAAGTCCATGTTTGTGCGCCTCCATGCCTAAGCCAAAATCCTCAGAATATTTTCTATTTCGTGCCGCTGCTAATTAAAATGATCATGCAGATTGCAATAACCACGGCCATGATAATCAACGAAACAATCATTTTTTCACCCCGTTTGCTAAATCTCGTGCTATCAAAAAGAGCTTCCCGCCGGGAAGCTCTTTTAACTTGCCTGGACTACTTGTCCAGCTTAATGTTCTTTTCTTCGTCAACGATCTTTTCCGGACGCATGGTTGGGAACAGCAGGACGTCGCGGATTGATGGCGCGTCAGTCAGCAGCATGACCAAACGGTCAATCCCGATGCCCAGACCACCCGTAGGCGGCATGCCGTATTCCATCGCCCGCAGGTAGTCTTCGTCAATGATGTCAGCTTCATCGTTGCCGGCATCGCGTTCAGCCATTTGAGCTTCAAAACGTTGGCGCTGGTCCAATGGGTCGTTCAATTCTGAGAAGGCGTTGCCGTATTCGTTGCCCAGAATGAAGACTTCGAAACGGTCAGTGAAGCGTGGGTCATCAGCATTCTTCTTAGCCAATGGTGAAACTTCAACTGGGTGCCCGTAAACGAAGGTTGGGTCAACGATGCTCTTTTCACCAAATTCTTCAAAGAAGGCGTTGATGATGTGGCCAACTTGCCAGTATGGCTCAACTTCAACATGGTGTTCAGCCGCCACGTTTCTAGCTTGTTCCAGAGTCATTGGCTTCCAGAAGTCAACGCCAGTCAATTCCTTAATCAAGTCAACCATGTGCACGCGGCGGAATGGCTTGCCCAAGTCGATGTCAGTGCCTTGGTAGTTGATCTTGCCGTCTGGTGAAACGACCTTGGCTGCGGCCCGGATGATGCCTTCAGTTTCGTCCATGACGTCGTGGAAGTCGAAGTAGGCTGCGTAAGTTTCAAGTTCAGTAAATTCAGGGTTGTGCTTCAAGTCCATCCCTTCGTTTCTGAAGACGCGGCCGATTTCGTAAACGCGTTCCATGTCACCAACGATCAACCGCTTCAAAGGCAATTCCAAAGCGATCCGCATGTACAAGTCGATGTCCAAAGCGTTGTGGTGGGTCACAAATGGACGGGCTTCCGCGCCGCCTGGAATGTTGTGCAAAACTGGAGTTTCAACTTCCAGGAAGTCATGGGCGTTCAAGTAGTCACGGATGGCTTGAATGATCTTGGTCCGGTTGACGAAGCGTTCGTAGCTCTTGCGGTTGGTCATCAAGTCCAGGTAGCGTTGACGGTAGATTGATTCAACGTCCTTCAAGCCGTGGTACTTGTCTGGAAGCGGACGCAGGGCCTTGGACAGGAAGGTCACGTGCTGGGCGCGCACTGACAGCTCGCCAGAATCAGTCTTGAAGACTTCACCTTCAATGCCCAGGAAGTCGCCCAAGTCAGCCTTCTTGAAAATTTGGTAGTTGTCTTCGCCAACAATGTCCTTGCGAACGTAGATCTGGATCTTGCCAGAACGGTCGTAAAGATCGGCGAAGCCTACCTTGCCCTTGCCACGCTTAGCCATCATCCGACCTGCAACCTTGGTCTTAGGCATATCAGCGTTCAGTTCGTCTTTATCAAAAGAACCGTACTTTTCATCCAAATCGCGAGCAAGCGCTTCACGGTCATACTTGCGACCAAATGGTTCAATCCCCATTTCCTTCAGTTCTTCGAGCTTTTGACGACGAACAAGCAATTGGTCGTTAACTTCATTCTTTGCCAACTTGTTTTCCTCCATTTACATTAAATTTCGCCGGCTGCGCGGGCAGCCTTTTGTCTTTCGCGCTTTTCATAGCTTTCCACGAATTCATCAAGCAGATCGCAGACTTCCTGGCGCGTCCAAACTTCATTTATTTTAGCACGAGTCCGGGCTGAACGGGGAATTCCCTTCAAATAATATGCGGCTTGTTGCCGGAATTCTGGAACCGCCCGCTTTTCGCCGTGCAGCTGGATCAAGCCGTCCAGCTGATGCTTGGCCGTTTCTACCTTTTCGCGCACCGTCTGCTCTGGCAATTTCTCGCCAGTTGCCAGATAGTGGGTCATGTCCTTGATCATCCAAGGATTGCCCAAAGCAGCCCGGCCAACCATGACGGCCGTGCAGCCAATTTCATCCAGGGCCTGCTTGGCCAGTTCTGGACTGGTGATATCCCCATTGGCCACAAATGGCACGTCAAGGACTTGCGCGACTTCATGCAGGGTTTCCCAGTCGGCTTCGCCCTGGTACATCTGCTTGCGCGTACGCCCGTGCATGGCAATCATGGAAGCACCGGCCTCTTGCGCGGCCAAAGCGTTTTCCACAGCGAAGATGTGCTTGCGGTCCCAGCCAATCCGCATTTTGACCGTTACCGGCTTTTCCACGTTCTGGACAACAGTGTGCACCATTTGGTAGATCTTGTTGGCGTCAAGCAGCCACTTGGAGCCGGCATCAGTCTTAGTGACTTTTGGCACCGGACAGCCCATATTGATGTCGATGATGTCAGCATCAGTGTGCTGGTCGATGTACTGTGCTGCCTGCAGCAGCGTCTCTTCAGTGCCGCCGAAGATCTGGATGCTCATTGGATGTTCATTTGGATCGACATCCAGCATGCTCAGGGTTTTCTTGTTGCCGTAAATGATCCCATGGTCGGAAATCATTTCGCACACAACCATCCCCGCCCCGAACTCCTTGCAGACTTTTCTAAAAGCCATGTTGGAGACCCCGGCCATGGGAGCGACCACGACCCGGTTAGGGATTTCGATCTCACGAATCTTCCAAGTATTGTCCATTGCCATCTTCTTCCTTTCAAATGCTACAACTTTATATCATAGCAAGAAAGGCCGCAAAAAACAAACCGTAAGCCCGGCAAAAGAGCATCCCCCAAAAAGAGGATGCTCTAGTCTACCAGTATTTTTTCAGTGGCCGCTCATCGCGCCCGGTCTGGCTCTGGTGGGCATGTTCAGCCGCGATCGTCACCAGGACCTCGGTCAATTTGTCCATCTGCTCAACCGTCACGTACTCATAGCGGCCGTGGTAGTTGCCGCCGCCATTGAAGAGGTTGGGGGTCGGAATTCCCTTTTTAGTGATGAAGTTCCCGTCGGTTCCCCCTCTAAAGGTCTGCACATTTGGCGCCAGGCCAGCTTTTTTATAGCTGTCTAAGGCCAAGTTGACCACGTATGGCCGGTCCTTGACGCCGTTGTAGATGTTCTCATATTGCCGGCGCAGGTCCAGCTGGAAACGGTCTGGCCCGTATTTTTCCCCTAAGGAAGCGACGAGCTTTTTAACCAGATCTTCCTTAGCCAAAAACTTGTCCCAGTCAAAGTCGCGGATGATCAAGCCGACATGGGCTGAATCGACACTGCCCTGGGCGTCCGTGACCATGATGAAACCCTCGTGGCCCCGGGACTTTTCCGGCACCTGGTCTTGGGGCAAGGCCGCCAAAAATTCCGTCATGATCGTCGTGGCGTTGACCAGCAGCCCGTAAGCTTCACCCGGGTGGACTACGGTTCCCTTGATCGTCAAATCAGCGGCTGAGGCATTGAAGGTCTCGTATTCAAAGTCTCCTGGCCGGCCATTGTCCAAGGTATAGGCAAACTCCACTCCCGGAAAATCAGCTGGGTCAAAGCGCTGGCCGCCCAGGCCGATTTCTTCATCCGGGCCAAAAGCCACATAGAGGTCGCCGTGTGCTATTTCTGGATGCTCGTGCAGGTATTTCAAGGCAGCCAGCAGGCTGACCACCCCCGCCTTGTCATCAGTCCCCAGGACGGTCTTCCCGTCGCTGCTGATCAGGGTCTGCCCCTTTAAGGTCAGCAGGTCAGGAAATTCTTCCGGGTCCAGGAAAATGCCGTTTGCCTCGTCCAGGGCTAGCTTTTGTCCCTGGTAGTTCCGGTGGACTTGGGGGCGGATGGGGAAGCGGTCGTCAAATTCAACCGTGTCCACATGGGCGAAAAAGCCGATTGGGGCAACGCCTGCCGTATTAGCGGCCAGGTGGCCGATCGCGAAGGCAGTTTTTTCATTGTAATAAGAGTCAAGGCCATAGCCTTTGACCTGGTCAGCCAGTTCCTTCATCATCTTGACCTGATTAGGCGTGGTCGGAACCTGGTCCTTGTTGGCGTATTTGGACTGGGTGTCTTCCTTGGCGTAGTGGATGAAGTTTTTTTCTAAAAAATCAAGGTTGGAAAAAGCCATGCCTGCCTCCTATTTCTTGATGTAAACAAGCTTGAAGTCGTAAGGGATGCCCAGCGGGTTGTAGGACACGTTCTTGACGTAGCTTTGCACCAGCTGCGGCTTGGCCGTCTGGATCAGCGGGATAGTCCCCTGTTCATTCATCAACAGCTTTTCAGCTGCCACCAGCCGCTTCCAGCGCTGAACCGGCTTGTTGCCATAGACGTTTTCGGCTTCATTGAGCAGCTGGTCGTACTTGCTACTGGCAAAGCCACTGGTGTTGTAGCTGGAGTCCTTTTCAAAAACATCCAGGAAGTTGATCGGGTCACCTAAGATAGCCTGCCAGTTCTTGATGGTCAACTGGTAGTTGCCGGCGCTTTGCCGGGAGATCAGGGTCGTGTATGGCAGAGTCGTTACGGTGATCTTCACCCCTGGCAGTTCGCCCAGCTTGCTTTGGAGGAATTCACCCACCTGCTTGGCGGAGTCAGTGTCGCTGACCGTCAGGTTGAGGTTAAGGGACTTGATGCCCAGTTCCTTGTAGCCCTTGGCCAGGTACTTCTTGGCTTCCTTCAGGTTGTAGCTGACTGCTTCCTTGACATAGGCTTCCTTGTAAAAAGCTTCCCCGGTCGTCGGGTTGTTCCCCATGCCGGATGGGACAAAGCCCTTGGCCGCCACTGACCCGTCGCTCAAGACCTTGGCCAGGCTCTCTCTGTCGATAGCCAAGGACAGGGCACGGCGGATGTTGAAGTTGTTAAAGGCCTTGACCTTCTTGCGGTTCAATTCCAGGCGCTGGATAGCGGAAGCCGGCCGGTCGTAGAAGGTGGACTTGCCCTTGTTGGCCTTGACTTGTTCCCCGGTCAGGTAAGTTTCATCCAGCTTGCCAGCCTGGTAAAGGTTGTAGGCAGTTGAAGAAGTTTCGCTGATGGTTTCGTTGACCTTGTCCAGCTTCACGTTCTTCTTGTCCCAGTAGTTTTGGTTCTTAACCAGGGTAAACTGCTTGTTGGACCCGGTCCACTTGGTCAGCTTGAAAGGACCGGAGGAAATGGTGTACTTGGCCGCCGTCCCGTACTTGCTGCCAGCTTTTTCAATAAACTGCTGGTTTTCCGGGAAGAAAAGCGGGAAGGCCAGCAGGAGCTTAAAGTAAGAAACCGGCCGGACCAGCTTGATCTGCAGCTTGTTTTTGCTCAAGGCCTTGACGCCCAGGCTGCTGACAGGCTTCTTGCCGGCATTGATGGCTTCGGCGTTTACGATCTGGTAGAGGTAGAAGGCCATGGAAGACTTGGTCTTCGGGTTCAAGGTTCTTCGGTAGGAGTAGACAAAGTCATTGGCCGTGATCGCCTGGCCGTTGGACCACTTGGCGCCTCGCAAGACAAAAGTATAGGTCTTGCCCCCGTCAGTAACCTTGGCGCTCTTGGCCAGGGCCAGCTGGGGCTTTTGCTTTTTGTCCAGGCGGTAGAGCCCTTCCTGGGTGTTCAAAAGAGCTTGGAAAGAAGTCGAGTCCGTCGTCAGCGACGGGTCCTGAGTGGAAAGCTGGGCACTTTCGCTCCAGTTGAGCACCTGCTTGGCTGCAGGCTGCGAGCTCTTTTGCTGGCCGCAGGCGGCTAGCAGCAAGGTGGAAGTGGCCAAAAGACTGGCCGCGGCAATTTTCTTCTTTAAAATCATGATTTCCTCCATTACAAATTCAAACAACTCACGTGCCGCTTAAAAAGAAAAGCGCCCCTGAGATCAACTCTCAGGGACGCCTATAGCGTGTTACCACCCATCATTCAAAGCACAAATGCTTCCTCAACAGATGCTCTGCCAGAAAAAAGGACGCCTCTTGGCCCAGAGGCCAAGGGACGTCTTCGCGCGTTACCACCCTTTGTTCAGCCCTGCCTCACGGCCAGGGCCCTTAAAGTCTTCCAGTCAGAAGATCTAAACGCGCTAACGGGCGTTAAGCGGACCCGGCTTATCTGCGACTCGCCGGAATCATGCCAACACAAGACCATCTTCGCCAGCTGCCGCCTCCTGTTTCTCAGCACCAACAGTTCTCTGTAGAGGCTTTCCCTGACTACTCATCTTCTTAAGCTTTTATTAATTTAACTATAATAAAGCATAAAGGAGCTTTGCCCGTTCGTCAAGCTTCCGCGAAATTATTTTTGCTTCTTAGCCAGAATTTCCTGCAGCTCAGCTTCGCTGAACTGGTACTTGTCTCCGCAGAAGTTGCAGACCAATTCAGCTCCATGGTCTTCATTGATCATCTCGCTCAATTCGCTGGCCTTCAGAGTTTCCAGCATCTTGGCGTACTTTTCCTTGGAACAGTCGCATTCGTACTTGACCGGGTCCTTTTCCAGGATCTTGCAGTCATCGCCCAAGATCTTCTTAGCCAGGTCTTCTGGGGTCATCCCGCCCAAAAAGGCTTCAGACAAAGGCGGCAGAGCCTTGATTCTCTCTTCGGTCTTCTGCAAGAGCTCGTCAGTTGCCCCCGGCAGGGCCTGGAGCAAGAAGCCGCTGGCTTCACCAATCGTGTTGTTGGGGTTGACGAAAACCGACAGACCAACGGCTGAAGGAATCTGTTCAGACTTGGCCAGGTAATAGGTCAAGTCTTCCGCGATTTCCCCGGAAACGATTTGGACTTCCCCAGTGTAAGGCTGCTTAAGGCCCAGATCCTTGGTCACCTGCAGCCAGCCTTGGCCAACGGCCTTCTTAACGTCAATGTGGCCATCGGCTCTGGCTGGAAGGGCAATATGATTGTTTTGCACGAAGCCCTTAACCGTCAAGTCAGACTTGGCCGTCACGACCGTGGCGCCAACTGGCCCGTTGCCCAAAAGGCGGACCGTCAATTCCTGCTGGTCCTTCAGTTCCGCCCCGGCCAGCAGCAGGCCGCCCAACAGGGTCCGGCCCAAAACGGCTGAAGAGGCAGACCAGGTGTCATGGCGCTGCTGGGCTTCAGCTACCAGGTCCTTCCCGTTAATGACCAGCAAGCGCAAGTTCTTGCTGGCGTCGATTGCTTTGATTAAGTAGTCATTCATTTTATTTATTCCTTATCTAGAAAAATAGAGCCGCGTTGACGGCTCTATTGCATCTTTATCTTATTGTTCGTCCTTGTCTGAATCATCCTGCTGGTCAGCAGCTTCATCGTGACTAGGAGCTTCATCGTGCTTGACGGCTTCAGCAGCCTTCTTCAAGTCTTCTTCGCTCGGCGTTGCCAATTCATGTGGCTTGTCAGCTGCTGGCTTGGCTGCCTCATCCTGGCTTTCAGCCTGCAAAGTGGCTTCCGTTTCCGGAGTTTCAGCAGTTTCAGCTGGCGTAGTCAAAGCTTGGGCTTCTTCACGCTTGCCTTCTTCTGCCTTTTCCTCGGCCTTCTCTTCAGCCCGCTTTTGCGCGGCTTCCTTGGCTTCTTCGTAGCTCAAGGCCTTGGCTTCTGAAGGGAATTCGTCGCTGCCGTCTTCAGGCATCTTGCCCGTCTTGTACAAAGAGTTGATCTGCTTTTCATCCAGCGTCTCGTACTTCAGCAGGGCTTCAGCAATGATGCGGTGCTTTTCCCGGTTGTTCTGCACGATCTCAACCGCCTTGGCGTGAGCTTCGTCCAAAATCTTCTTGACGGCTTCATCGATCTTGGCGGCAGTGGCTTCACTGTATGGCTTAAAGCCGTAAGGAGTGCCTTCGCCTTCCTTTTCCAGCTCAACCATCCCAAGCTCGTCAGTCATCCCGTAGTTGACTACCATGCTGTGGGCAATGGCAGTTGCCTGTTCAAAGTCGTTTGAGGCCCCAGTCGACTGGTCGCCGACTACGACTTCTTCACCAGCACGGCCGCCCATCAGACCAACGATTTGTTCAAACAATTGCTTCTTGGTCAAAATGAACTGGTCATCCTTAGGCAACATGATGTTGTAGCCGCCTGCCCGACCACGAGGCACGATCGTAACCTTGCGAACCGTTCTGGAGTCGCTCAGAACCAAGCCACAGATTGAGTGGCCGGCTTCGTGGAAGGCCACGCGCTCGCGCTCCTTCTGGGAGATCATCCGGTCCTTCTTGGCTGGACCGGCAATTACCCGGTCTTCGGCTTCGTCAATGTCGGCCGCGGTGATCTTGGTCCCGTTGCGGCGGGCTGCCACCAGCGCGGCTTCGTTCAGGACGTTCTCCAAGTCAGCCCCGACAAAGCCAGGAGTCTGGCGGGCAACTTCCTTCAAGTCAACGTCGTCAGCCAGCGGCTTGTTCTTGGCGTGCACGCGCAGGATAGCTTCACGGCCCTTGACGTCTGGACGGCCAACCAGGACCTTCCGGTCAAAACGGCCTGGCCGGGTCAAGGCCGGGTCAAGCACGTCGGAGCGGTTGGTAGCAGCCATAACGATGACGCCTTCGTCGCCTTCAAAACCGTCCATTTCAACCAGCAGCTGGTTCAAGGTCTGCTCGCGCTCATCGTTGCCGCCGCCCTGGCCATTGCCACGCTGGCGGCCGATGGCGTCGATTTCGTCGATGAAGATGATGCTTGGCGCGTTCTTCTTGGCGTTGGTGAACAGGTCACGGACCCGGCTGGCCCCGACCCCGACGAACATTTCGACGAAGTCAGAACCAGAGATTGAGAAGAACGGCACGCCGGCTTCACCGGCTACGGCCTTGGCCAGCAAGGTCTTACCAGTACCAGGAGGCCCCTCAAGCAGGACGCCGGATGGAATTCTGGCCCCCAGCTTGGTGTATCTTGCTGGATTCTTCAGGAATTCAACGACTTCCACCAGTTCCTGCTTTTCTTCTTCTTCACCCGCGACATCGTCAAAGCGGACCTTGTTCTTCTTAGGGTCCTGCGGCTTGACGTTTGAGCGGCCGAAGTTCATGATCCCGCCGTTGCCGCCCCGGCTGCCGCCCTGGTTCATCATCATGAACATCATGACGATAAACAGGACCGTCGGAATCAGCATGACGATCGTTGAAATCCAGTTGCTTGACTGTGATTCCCCTTGAGTGCTCATCTTAGTGCTGTTTTCCTGCGCCAGGTCTTGAACCTTCTTGACGCTGGAATCATTCTCCAACATCGTGGTGGAGAAGCCAGTCACCTTTGACGTTGAGCTTCCGCCAAACCAGTCGTTGCTTGACGCCGTCTTGGTCCGGCTTTCCTTGTAGGTCCCGGTAACCGCATAGACGCCGTTTGACGGCTGGACGTTGAAGCTCTTGACCTCACCGGCTTTCAGGTCCTTGACGAATTCAGAGTAGCTGATGTTCTCAGTTGCCCCTGAAGACGACTGACCGCCGAGGAGGAAATTGATGCCCCAAAGGAGAAGCAAAAATACGACTATGTAGAATAGACCATTGCTAAATAGTCGATTCCGATTATTTTTCATAAATGACCTCCGTCAGATCGAAGAATTACTTCTCAAATTTTAACATAAACAAGGGCGATTATCTAAAATTTGCCTCTTACTTTTCGCGTCGTGGCGCAATTTTCCGCAAATAAAGACAAACGCGCCGGTCTTGGCTGCTTCTGGGCCTTTTTTGGTAGGCATATTCGACATAGGCCGGCTCATCCCCAGCAAAAATGCTGAGGCAGCTGCCGCGCAGGGCCAAGGGAATGCCGCTGGCGGCAAACTCCTTCTTGCTTTTAGCGTGGTGGCCGCTGGCCAGGAGCAATTTCTGTCCGGCGGGCAAGGACCCGTAGTGGATTTGGCCAGGCGCCAGATAAAAGCTGGCAGTCAATGTCCACTGCTCTTGGTCAAGCTGTCCCGCCGGCTCATCCGTCAACAAGTATGTCCTGTCCTGAAAGGCGAACGGCTGGTGCAAGGCCAGCTGGCGCAAAGGCTGCGGCTTTGGCCGCCGGCTGGGATAGAGCCACCAGCGCTTCTGGTAGCACTGGACGGTCAGACCGCCCTTTTCCTGCGTTTTTCCTTGTTTTAGCAACTGTATATCTAATTGTACTCTTTTATGATATTTTTTCGCGATAAAGTTGCTTAAATGCAGCCCTAAAAGTTCCGGCGGCAAGCTGTCCGCGAGCCGCCACCCCAGACCGGGAACCAATTCCGGCTCAGGCAGCCCGGCCTGCGCGCTGGCCGTCAATTGCTTCATCCCCTGCCTGAAGCGGTTGGCATTTTCCACCAGCTTGGGATTTTCCTGTTTGAGCAGGGGCAGGACATGGTGGCGCAGCCGGTTGCGCAGGGTTTCATCCGCCAGGTTGGTCTGGTCAAGCACGTAAGGAATTTGCCTTTTCTGGACATAAGCCAGCAATTCTGCTTTTTCAAAATTCAAGAGTGGCCGCAAAAGCTTGATTCCGCCGCGCTCTGAGACGGCCTGCAGGCTGTTCATTTCCTGGGGAATACCTGACCGGAGAAATTTGATCAGGATGTTTTCAATCAAGTCGTCCCCGTGGTGGGCCGTCAGCAGGTAGTCCGCGCCAATTTTCCGGGCCGTCTTTTCCAAGAAAGCATAGCGCCAGTTCCGGGCCGCGGCTTCTATTCCCTTGCCGTTTTCCGGCTGCTGGTCTTTAGGCCACTTGGCCTCAAACAGGCTGATGGCCTTTTGCTGACAGTATTCCTGGAGGACTTGGCTTTCTTGGAAGCTGTCCGCGCGCAGCTGGTGGTCCAGGTGGGCTGCGCAGATCGTGCAGCCTTCTGTTTTTGCCAGTTCAGTCAATAAATCCAGCAGGGCCATGGAATCCGGACCGCCGCTGGCAGCCACCAGCAGCTTCTTGCCTTTTAAAGGCAGCTGCTGCTGCTTGAAAAAGCTGGCCAGCTTCTTTGTTTCATCGTTTATCATCGTTGCTCGTCAATGCTTTCTACAAAAAAATGACCCATCCCTGGGTCATTTGCTAGTTTATGCTCTTATTCAGCTGCCGCCAAAACGGCTTCCAGCTGCTTGATTTCTGCCTGCGCCTTAGCGTCGACCTCATTCAGGGTCTGGGCAAACTGGCTTGGCGTCAGCTGGCTGAACTGGTTGGCCGGATCGGTCAAGTCAGGATCATTGACCCGGCGGATTGACAGGTCATAGCGGCCCTTGCGGATCTGCTGGACGACCACCCGGACTTCCTGGCCGATTTGGTAGCGCTGGCGCTCTCTAAGCCATTCCGGGCCAAAGTCATTCCGGTGAACCAAGCCGCGGTGATGCTGCGGCAGGGTCACGAAGATCCCTAAGTCGGTGATGTTGTTGATCACCCCGTCAAAGCGCTGGCCAGTTTGAATTTTCATTGCTTGTCATCACCTTGTTCGTTAACGTTGTAGACCTTTTCGTTGGCCTTGGTGTACTTGTACTTGTAGCGGATCAGCTTGGCCACGTAGTCGCTGTCCTTCAAGTCGTCACGATTTTCGCGCAATTTCTTGTTGTTGGACTTGACTTGCGCCAGACTGGTTTTGTTGGTGGCCACCTGCTGCTCAACCTTCTTGGTCCGGGCATGGGTAACCACCAGCTGAAAGCCAAGCAGGAGAAACAGCACTAAAAAGCCGGCAATAATCCGGTTGCGGCGCACCCGGTGCACCTCTTTAAACTTTCTCTGCCGTGACTTCAGCTTTCTGACCTGACTGTCAGGCCGCAGCTGCGTAATCTTCTCTGAGTTGTCGTTTCTACCCATCGTGCTGTCCTATTATCCTAAAAATACAGATCATCCTAATTATCCAAAATATCGGTAAATTTATACTTTAGTATAACAGCTTCCTGGGTAAAAGTCATCAGTCAACCAGCTCGTAAAGGTCGCTGGCTTCGGCTTTTTTCGTGGTTTCCCGGATGTCCAGGACCCGAGCCTTGACGACCCTCGTCCCATAAGCAACCGCGATGACGTCGCCAATAGCCACGTTGTAGCTGGACTTGACTGCCTTGCCGTTGACGCTGACGCGGCCTTGGTCGGCCATTTCCTTGGCGACGGTACGCCGCTTGACCAGGCGGGAAATCTTTAAAAACTTGTCAATTCGCATATTGTGCCTCTTTTCTTGCCTTTGTTATCTGATTTGCCTTATCTTTGAATTATCTTGGCCGCGGCCTGGATAAAGGTTCCCAGCTCTGAGAACATCGTCCGTCGCTTGGCCTGAGGCGGCACTTCCAGCAGGACGACCATTTTCTGGTCAGGCCGCATGCTGATCCGGGCCTTCCAGGAAACGTGCTCCAGGGCCTTGAAGATGTTCGGTCCGCTCAATTCCTTTGACGCTGACGTGGAGAAGACCACCTTGATCTTGGCTTCTTTGCGCCGCTTGTCGGTCTGCTTGATCATCGTCAGCACCTGAGCCAGGTCGCAGGCGGCCTTCAAGCCGGCCATGCTGAGCAGGTTCTCGACTGCTTCCGGGTAGTCGCCAAAGCGGTCCAGAAGCTCGTCTTCAATGTCCTGTAGCTCTTGCTCACTGGCAATGCCCTTGATCTTTTTGTAAAATTCGATTTTTTGCTCTTGGTCGGCAATATAGCTGGATGGAATATAGGCTTCCAAGCCCAGATCAAGCTCTGAATTGGACTTGACCGTCTGCTTTTGGCCCTTGCGCGCTCTAATGGCATCAGCCAGCATTTGCGAGTAGAGGTCATAGCCGACAGAGTCGATAAAGCCGTGCTGCTTGGCTCCAAGCATGTTTCCGGCCCCTCTGATCGACAAATCCCGCATGGCAATCTTGAAGCCGGCCCCTAGTTCCGTAAAGTCGCGGATGGCATCCAGACGTTTTTCGCCCACTTCCGTCAAAACCTTGTTGGGCTGGTACAAGAAGTAGGCATAGGCCAGGCGGGCGCTGCGCCCAATCCGTCCCCGGAGCTGGTAAAGCTGGCTGAGTCCGTAGCGGTCAGCGTCCTCAATAATCATCGTGTTGACGTTTGGCATGTCGATCCCGGTTTCGATGATGGTCGTCGTCACCAGGATATCGAATTCTCTTTCCAAAAAGCGGTGCAGAATGTCTTCCAGCTGTCCCTCGCTCATCTGCCCGTGGGCATAGGCGATTCTGGCTTCCGGGAGCAGGGCTTCCAGCCTGGCCACCGTTTCCTCGATGTCGCCGACCCGGTTGTGCAGGTAAAAAATCTGCCCGTCTCTTTGCATCTCCCGCTCACAGGCTTCTTTAATGGTGCCCGGCAATTGCTCAAGCACGTAAGTCTGAATAGGATAGCGGTTTTGCGGCGGCGTTTCCATGACGGACAAATCGCGTACCCCCACCATGGACATGTGCAGGGTCCGGGGAATCGGCGTCGCGGTCAGGGTCAAGACGTCAATGTTGGTCTTCAGCTGCTTGAGCTTTTCCTTATGCTTGACCCCAAAGCGCTGCTCTTCATCGATCACCAGCAGTCCCAGGTCCTTAAAGCCAACGTCCTTGGACAGGATCCGGTGGGTGCCGACGACTAAGTCAATGCTGCCGTCCTTCAGGCCCGCGATGATCTTTTTGGACTCTGCTGGCGTTTGGAAGCGCGACAAACTGGCTACTTCCACTGGGAAGCCCTGGAAGCGGTCTTTAATCGTCTCATAGTGCTGCTGGGCCAGGATCGTGGTCGGCACTAAGAAGGCCACCTGCTTGCCATCCAGAATCGCCTTAAAGGCAGCTCTGAGGGCTACTTCCGTCTTCCCGAAGCCAACGTCCCCGACTACCAGCCGGTCCATTGGCCGGGGTGATTCCATGTCCGCCTTGATCTCGCGCAGGGTCTGCAGCTGGTCAGGCGTCTCCTGGTAAGGGAAGGCATCCTCAAAGGCCCGCTGGTCAGCATTGTCTTTTGAAAAAGCAAAGCCCTGTTCGGATTCGCGCTTGGCATAAAGGTCAATCAGGTCATCCGCGATGTCTTCCACCTTGGCTTGGACCTTGCGCTTGGTCTTGGCCCATTCGCTGCCGCCCAGCTTGTTGATGTGCGGGGCCTTGCCTTCAGAAGCAACGTATTTTTGCACCAAGCCCAGCTGGTCAGCTGGAACGAAGAGCTGGTCGCCCTTTTGGTAGGTGATCGTGATGTAGTCGCGCTTCTTGCCGTCAGTCTCCAGGGTCTTGATCCCTTCAAAGCGGCCAATCCCGTGGTTGACGTGCACCACGTAGTCGCCCGGCTTAAGCTCCGTATAGTTGCGCAGGCGCTGGGCATTTTCCAGGGTCTTGATCCGCCGCTTGGGCTGGCTGGTCTTGTTGAACAGCTCCTTTTGGGTCAAATAGACCAGCTTGCGGCTTGGCAAAAGGAAGCCGCTGGGCATGGCGCCAACGATGATCTGAGCCCGCCCTTCAAGCAGATCTTCGGCCCGGCACAAGGGGTAGTGCATGTCGAAGTCGTTGAAGGTGATGCTCATCTGCTTGGCTTGCTTCTCCGTAGCGGCCTGCAGAATGACGGTCTGTCCGCCCTTTAGGTATGACGTCACTTCCGTGTGCAAAAGCGGCATTTGGCCAAAGAACTGCTGGGGCTCCCGGCTGTCCCACTCCAAGTGCTGGCCAAAGCGCAGGCGGCCCATGGACCGCTTGAACAGGCTGGCAAAAATCCGGTGGTGGCGGTCCTTCTTTAAGACTGCCCCGAAATCCAGGCGCAAGGTCTGCCTTGGCAGCAATTCCCCGCTTTCCAGCTGGCTGTTGAGATAGTCCTGGTTGGCCGCATCGATGGCTTCAACGCTGTCAGTGATCGGCTTCCAGTCATTGAAGAAGAGGAGCGCGTCCTTGGGCAGGTAGTCCAGCAGGCTGCTGGCCTTGGGGTTCAAGTAGTCCACATAGCTGGCGCGATTTTCCGGCAGCTCCCCGCTGGCCAGGGCTTCTTGCGCCAAAGTCAGCTGGGCGGACAAGTCCTTGCCAGCTTTTTCAGCCGCTGCCAGGTCTTTGGCCAGCAAGTCGCCGGCCTGCAGGATGGCCTCTGGGGAATAGACCTGATCGATTGCCGCGGAAATGGTCACTTGGTCCAAGTCCTCCTGGCTGCGCTGGCTAGCCAGGTCAAAAGTCTTGACCGTGTCCACTTCATCGCCGAAGAACTCAAGCCGGACCGGCTCTTCCCGGTCCAGCGGGTAGATATCGACGATATCCCCGCGCATGGCAAATTCCCCTGGCCGCTGGACCAGGGCTTCTTTCTTATAGCCTGACTGCCTGAGCCAGGCCGCCAGGTTGGCTAGTTCAACCTCATCTTCCGGCTGGAAAGTCCGCTTGGCCTTCTTAAAGGCGGCAGGATCCGAAAGCTTGTACTGCAAGCCCTGCGGGGTCGTGATAATGATCCCGCTCTGGCCGCTCAAGGCCAGGTTCAGCGCCTGAATCCGGCTTGAGAGCTCATCTGGCGAGCTGACGGCCGTCTGGGTGGCAATCGTTGGATCCAGGGTGAACAGCTGGACCTGTTCATCAGCAAACAGGCTGACCAGGTCGCTGTAGCGCTCCTGGGCTTTGTGTTCATTTTCTTCAACGACTAAGACCGTCCCCGGCCGCTGGGCCAGCAGGTACTGCAAAAAGAAGGCGAAAGCACCACGCTCGGCCCCCGTCAAAAGCGAGTTCTTGACCGCGGATGTTTTCGCGATGAAGTCATTGACCTGCTGGTCGTCTTTTAAGAAATCAATTAATTGCATACGCTAACAACATTTTTCCTTAATTGTACTTGTTCATCAAATATTGGGCACTCTTGCCGGCGATAAAGTCGTCAATGATCTTGGCGCTAGTCGCGAAGGCTTGATCCATTGCCTTCTGCTGGTCAGCGTCAAAGGGCGTCAGCACCCAGGAAACCACGCTCTGCTTTTGCGGGTGGCGGATCCCGATCTTGAGGCGGTTGAATTTCTCAGTCCCCAAGTCGGCGATGATGCTCTTGATCCCATTGTGGCCGCCTGACTTGCCGCCGGCCCGGATTCTGATCTTGGCAATCGGCATGTCCATGTCGTCGTGGATAATCAGAATGTCTTCTGGCGCGATCTTGAAGAATTTGGCTATTTGGGCCACGGAGCGGCCTGACTCGTTCATGTAGGTCTGCGGCTCCAGCAGAATGACGTCTTCGCCATTGATCTTCTGCTTGCTGTAAAGGCCCTCAAACTTGTCCCGGTCTAAGGTCAGCCCCTTTTCCTTCAAGTAGTGGTCTAGGGCCATGAAGCCCGTATTGTGCTTGGTGCGGTCATACTTGGCACCTGGATTGCCTAAGCCTGCGATTAATTTCATTTTTGCTTGTATCTCCTCGTAATCTGTATCTTTTCTATTCTAGCACATCCCGGCAAATTCCTTATTTTAACGCTCTCTCAGTAATCTTTAATTTAAGCTTTTAGCATGATATAATGTGAAAGTACGAAAACATTTACATCTATTAGTATTTAGACAACTTTACCGGAGGTTCTCCTATGCTGATTAAATCATTGGTGATCAAGAAAGATTATTTGACGACGGTCAACGAACACGCCACCTTGGAAGAAGCCCTGAAGGTTCTGGAAAGCTCTGGCTACCGCTGCGTGCCAATTTTGGATGACAGCGGCAAGATCTTCCGCGGCAACATCTACAAGATGCACATCTACCGCCACAAGTCCCAAGGCGGCGACATGAGCCTGCCAGTTACCTACCTGCTCAAGAACGCCACCAAGACTATCAAGATCAACGCCCCATTCTTCCAAGTCTTCTTCACGATCAAGGACTTGCCTTACATTTCCGTTTTGGATACTGACGGCAGCTTCTATGGGATCTTGACCCACGCCCGCTTGCTGGACATGCTGTCATCCGCTTGGAACGTCAAGACTGGTGCTTACGTTTTGACCGTTTTGTCAACCAACGACAGCGGCAACCTGGCCAAGATGTGCAAGATCATCGCTAAGTTCGTCAACCTGGCCGGGGCGATGACTCTGGATGCGCCAACCGGCCAATACAACGGCAAGTACGTCCGCCGCACCTTGTTCACCCTGCCGCAGGGCACTTCAGAAACCCAGATGAAGGCTATCTGCAAGAAGCTCAAGTCCAAGGACTTCCCAGTCGTGGCCGTCGAAGACCTGGCTGCCGGCATGAACATCATGAGCGAAGAAAAGCCTGGCGTCTTCTTAAACGAAGAAATCAACAAGCACTAAAAAAGCTAGCAAAACAACAAAAGTTTCAGGATCAGCTGATCCTGAAACTTTTTTCTTTGAAATTCGTTATTTTCGCAATTTTTTAGCCTACTTATTGTCGTAGACCCGAGCCAAGCGATCGTTGAACAGGCAGGCCACTTCGTAGTGGATGGTGTCCAGCCAGTCCGCGGCCTTGCGCAGGCTGTTTGGCGCTGCCGGATCCTTGGAGATCAGTTCCACCTTGGTGCCAGCCGGCATTTCTTTTGGCAAAAGCACCATGAACTGGTCCATGCAGACCCGGCCCACAATTGGGCAGTAGACGTCGCCGACCTTGACCTTGAAGCCTTGGAACTTGCGAATCCAGCCGTCAGCGTAGCCAACTGGAACCGTCCCGATCCATTCATCCCCTTCGGCGATGTGGGTTGACCCGTAGCCAACCCCATAGCCCTTGTGAATCTGCTTGACATAGGTCAGTTCACTGATAAAGGACATGGCTGGCTTGAGCTCAAAGGCAGGCTCAAGATCGGCTGAACCGGGAGCTGAAGACGGGTTCAAGCCATAGAGGCCGATCCCGAAGCGGACCAGGTCACTGTCGATGTCCTTTTCAAACAAGCTGGCCGCCGTATTGTCAACATGAATCCACTTTGGCTTGACCGTCAAGAGGCTTTGCAGGTGCTTGAAGCGCTTGACCTGGTAGTCAAAGTAGGCGTGGTCGGCGCTGTCGGCAGAAGCAAAGTGGGTAAACATCCCTTCAACGAAGAAAGCGTCATTGTCCTTCAGGTAGTCGTTGACCCGCTTGAAGTCTTCGTCTTCGCTGAAGCCGATCCGCCCCATTCCGGAGTCGATGGCCAAGTGGATCTTCAGCTGCAGCCCCTCCTTGCGCAGGACCTGTTCGGCTTCCTTAAGCCATTCCAAGCTGGAAACCGGCAGGGAAATGTCATTGGCCGCGGCTAAGGCTGCCTCAGCTGCTGGCTGCAAGCCCAAGACCAGGATTGGCTTGACGACTTGCGCCCGGCGCAATTCCAGCCCCTCATCCAGCATGGCCACGCAGAAACCGTCAGCACCGGCCTCCTCCATCACTGGCGCTAAAGCCACGGCTCCATGCCCGTAGGCGTTGGCCTTGACCACGCAAAAGAGCTTCTGGCCCGGCTTTAAATGCTTCTTGGCATTGACGGTATTCTCTCTAATCGCGGCGACATCAATGTGGAGCGCTGCTGGTCTGTTAACTGCCGTAATCATCGTTATTTATCCCTCCAGAACAACAAATGTACTGATTTCATGATTATCATGCGCGATCGTGGAAAAAATCTTCCCCGGGTAGCCCTTGACCGTGGTCACTGGGGCGCCGTTTTCATCCCACAGGGTTTCAATGTCCTGCAGGGCTACGGCCTTGCCAATTCCAGTTCCAAGCGCTTTGGCAAAAGACTCCTTGATCCCCCAGCGCCCGCCCAGATATTCAGCCTTGCGCTTGTCGCTGAGCTGCTGGTACTGGGCAAATTCAGCTGGCGTCAGGACCTTTTGGGCGAAGTCATCGCCCTTGGCCACCAGAGCCTGAAAACGGGCGATCTCGATGATGTCATTGCCGATTCCCTTGATCATTTTTCCTCCTTGTGCGCTTTCTAAATTATATATCTACAAATTTTAAATAAAAAGACCAAGTCAAAAAGCTTGGTCTTTTTATAAAATTTATCTTTATTTCAGCCTTAGCCCTTGCGGTTCCGGATCTTGAAGCCCTGCTTGCTGCCGTGGCCTGACCGGCCCTTGCGGTCAAAATTGCGGTTGCGGCGGGCGCTCTTCCCGTAGCGGCCGTGGTTGTCGCCCCGGTGGCTGCCATGGCCATTGCCGCCATGGCGGCGATTGCCACGGTATGGCAACGGCTTTTCTGGCGTAATCTTGACTTGAACGTCAGCATCATTGGCCAATTCCTTCAACAAGGCCGCGGCCAGGTCTTCTGCCGTGTAGTTCTCCAGCAGCTGCTCAGCTGCTTCAGAATACTTGGTCAAGTCGTTGGCAAGCAGCTCATCAACCTTGACTGCTGCCTGCTGCATCTGCCCTTCAAAGGCTTGCGCGGCTGTTGGCGGACGAAGCGGAGACATCTTCTTCTTGGTCAGGTCTTCGATGGTCCGCATGTAGCCGACTTCATTCGGCGTCACGAACGTCACGCTCATCCCGCTCTTGCCGGCCCGGCCGGTTCTGCCGATCCGGTGCACGTAAGAGTCAGGGTCTTGCGGAATGTCATAGTTATAGACGTGGGTCACGCCCGAAATGTCCAAGCCACGGGCCGCAACGTCGGTGGCCACCAGGATGTCCAGCTTGCCTTCCTTGAAGCGCTTGAGCACCTGCATCCGGCGGGCCTGGGTCAAGTCGCCGTGGATGCCGGCAGCGTTGTAGCCGCGGGCCAAGAGCCCCCGGGTCAATTCGTCGACCCGGCGCTTGGTCCGGCCAAAGACGACGGCCAGATCAGGATTTTCCACGTCGATCAGCCGGCACATGGTGTCGAACTTTTCGTTTTCGCGCACGCGGACGAAGTATTGGTCGATCAGGTCAGCCGTCAGTTCCTTGGCCTTGATCTTGACGATCTTCGGGTCATTCATGAACTTTTCGCCCAAGCGCTGGATTGGCTTTGGCATGGTAGCACTGAACAGCAGGGTCTGGCTGCGGTTGTCCGCGTAGGACAAAATGCTTTCGATATCTTGAATGAAGCCCATGTCCAGCATTTCGTCAGCTTCATCCAGAACGACTGTCTTGACCTGGTCCAGCTTGATCGTCTTGCGCTTCAAGTGGTCCAGCAGGCGGCCTGGAGTGCCGACCAGGATTTCCGGAACGTTCTTCAAGGCCCGGATCTGGCGGCCAATGTCTGCCCCGCCGTAAACGACCTGGACGCGGGCTTTTTCATCGCGCCCTAAGCGGAAAAGCTCTTCCTGGGTCTGGATGGCCAGTTCCCGGGTTGGCTCAATAATGATCGCCTGGATTGAATGCAGGTTCTTGTCCAGCTGCTGCAGGATCGGCAGGCCAAAAGCCGCCGTCTTCCCGGTCCCGGTCTGGGCCTGGCCAATTACGTCTTCGCCGGCCAGAGCCAAAGGGATGGTTTGGGCTTGAATTGGCGTAGCCTCTTCAAAGCCTGAGCGCTTAATCGCCTTTAACAAATCATCATTCAATCCTAATTCAGTAAATTTCAAATTGTTCTCCTATTTCAGTCTGTCGAGCACTTTTTCCAGGTGCATGCCGTGTGAGCCCTTGAGCAGGACGATATCGTTTTCGTGAATGTCGCTGCGCAGATCATCGATCAAGTGGTCCATCTCATCTTCTGGATAGTAGTGCAGGTTTTCTTCCGGGTACTTGTCTTTTACGGCTTCGTACAAGTACTTCATTTCTGATCCGAAAAGGTAAAGGACGTTGATCTTTTCCGGATCCAGGTCTTGGGCCAATTCCGCGTGCAGCTCATGGGATTTGGCGCCTAATTCCAGCATGTCGGCCAAAACGGCAATCCGCTTGCCGCCTTCCTTTGGCGCGACCTGACCGAAGCTGGCAACGACGGCCTTAACGGCCGTTGGGTTGGAATTGTAGATGTCAGACATGATATCTTCGCCGCAGTCGCCCTTTTCCCATTCCATCCGGTTGGCCGTTGGCACGAAGTGGGCCAGGCCAGCCGCGATTTCTTCATCGCTTTCGCCAAAGTGGCGGCCAACGCAGATGGCGGCCATGGCGTTAGATACGTTGTGGCGGCCGATCATTGGAATGCTGAATTCCTGGTCTGAGTCGTTGATGGTAAAAGTTGCGTGGTGCATGAAGCTGTGCATGCTGGTGGCGTGAACCGTGTCCTGGTCGCCAAAGCCAAAAGTCGCCTTGGCCTGGCTGAGCTTGCCGGCTCTTTCCACCAGCAGCGGCTCATCGCCGTTGTAGATAAACTCGCCGTCTTCCTGCAGGAAGTCGGTAATCTCCATCTTGGAGTCCGCGATCTTGTCGCGGCTGCCAAAGAATTCAATGTGGGCTTCGCCGATCATGGTAATGACGGCAACGTCTGGCCGGGCCAGCTTGCTCAGTTCGTGCAGTTGTCCTGCCCGGTCCATGCCCATTTCCAGGACCAGGATCTCCGTAATCGGCTGCATTTCCAAAATCGTCATTGGCACGCCGATTTCGTTGTTAAAGTTGGCTTGGGTCTTGTAAACGTTGAAGCGCTTGGACAAAACAGCCGCGATCATATCCTTGGTCGTTGTCTTGCCGTTGGACCCAGTGATGCCCACGACCAGGGGATTGACCTTCTGCAGGTAGTAGCGGGCTAAATCCTGCATGGCCCGCAAAGTGTCAGGCACTTCCAAAACCGCGATATTGTCCGGCTTGCCAGGGTGACCCGCCTCCCACAAAGTCGCGCTCGCCCCGGCGCTGACCGCGCTTTCGACGAAGTCGTGGCCGTCGCGCTCGCCCTTGATTGGGACGAACAGGCCACCCGCCGTAATCTTGCGCGAGTCAAAAGCGACCGAAGTGATTACCGTTCCTTCATTGCCTTCACAAGTTGTATTTAAAGCTTGGGCAATTTCTGCCAGCTGCATCTTCATTCCTAAAACTCCTTAAGTTAAGAATCTATTTACACTGTCACCTATTATACTTTGTTTGATACAAGACACTCAACACCTACAATAAAAAAAGCAACCCGGACGGGCTGCTTTTAAAGTGCAAAGAACGATTAGTTCTTCTTGTTGAAGCCGTACTTCTTGTTGAAACGTTCGATTCGACCATCTGCTGCAGCAAACTTTTGCTTGCCAGTGTAGAATGGGTGAGAATCTGATGAAACTTCAACACGAACCAGTGGGTAAGTCTCGCCTTCAAATTCGATAGTTTCTGACGGCTTCAAAGTTGAGCCGGCAACGAACTTAAAGCCAGTTGCTGAGTCCATGAAGCAAACTTCTTGATAATCTGGGTGAATACCTTGTTTCATAATTCTATAACTCCTTTGCCATAACCATTTTTCAGGCCATAGATTAATCGATTAACTCTAATATAATAACACCCTTCGCCGCAATTTACAAGGCCTTGGCGCAAAAGTGCCCCCGAAAAAGCCAAAAACTAGAACTTCAATTCTTGAATGATCCGCTGCTTTTCTTCTGGAGCCAGAACCGGGTAATCTAGTGGCAGCTGGCTGATTGCCTGGGAAATAATGTTGGAGACCAGGTAGCGGGAATACCACTTGTCGTCAGCCGGGATCACGTACCAAGGGTTGGCCGGCGTTGCCGTATTGTTGATGGCTCTTTCATAGGCATCTTGGTATTGCGGCCAGAAGTCGCGCTCCTTAACGTCATTGGCTGAAAGCTTGTAGTTCTTCTTTTCCACCGCCAGCCGGCCCTTGAAGCGGGAAGCCTGCTCTTCCTTGGAAATGTTCAAGAAGAACTTGAGAATCAGGTAGCCTTGCCGGTTCAGATATTCCTCCCAGTAGCGGATGTCGCTGTAGCGCTGCTGCCAAAAGGCCTCCGTCACGTCCGCGGTCTTGACGATGCCCGGCAATTCCTGCTTCAAGACCAGTTCCGGGTGCACGCGCTGAACCAATACGTCTTCATAGTGGGACCGGTTGAACACGCCCAAATAGCCGCGCGGCGGCAGCTGCTTTTCTACCCGCCACAGGTAGTCGTGGGTCAATTCTTCACTGGTTGGCTGCTTGAAATTAGCCGTTTGAAAGCCGATCGGGTCTACCCCTTCAAAGACGTGGGTAATCATGCTGTCCTTGCCGCCGGCATCCATGGCCTGGAAGACGCACAAGACCGCGTACTTCTTATCGGCATACATCTTCTTTTGGGCCTTGCGGATGACTTTGGCGTTGGCCTGAACAGTCTTCTTGATCGCGGCCAGCTGGGCGCTGGAGTCGACCAAATGGGTCGGCAGGGTCTTCAAGCGCAGGTCAGGACCGGTAAACTTGACGTTTTCAGGCAATTCAAATGGCTTAAGCAACATCTATTTTTCCTCCTCATCTCAGCAAAAAGCGAAATATGCAATTAGTCTTCTTAATTTTAAAACAAAAGCCGGCAGCGGGAACAAAAAAAGCTGGATTTGCTCCAACTTTCCTTTTTTTATCGTTTTGCTTTTGTTCTTTTTACTTGTCAGGCACGTCGCGAATCTCGACGTCGGCCCCAATTTGGCGCAGCTTCTGCTCTACCCGGTCATAGCCCCGCAAAATGTTGCCGGCATTGTTGATGACGGTCTCGCCTTCAACCATCAAGCCCGTCAGCATCAAGCAGGCCCCGGCCCGGATTTCATCAGCATGCACCACCGCGGCGTGCAGCTGGCTGCCTGGATGAACCAAAATAATGTTGTCCACGACGTTGATCGAGGCCCCCATCTTCTGCAGCTCAGGCACGTGCCGATTCCGCTTCGGGTAGATCGGGTCAATGATGACCCCTTCGCCCGTCTTTGCGGTCAGCAGCAGCGGCGTGATCGGCTGCTGCAGGTCGGTCGCGAAGCCTGGGTAAGTGCCGGTGCGGACCTGGACCATCTTCAGTTCGCCGGCTGGGTAGACAAAGAGCGAGTCTTCATCAGTATCGATAACGACGCCCATTTCTTCCACCTTGGCCAAAAAGGCATCCAAGTGTTCCGCGATAATGTTGTGGATGCGAATGCCATTGCCGATGCAGGCGGCCATGGAAATATAGGTCCCGGCTTCAATCCGGTCAGGGATGATCGTGTGCGGCACTTTGGCTTCAAGACGCTCAACCCCGTCGATTCGGATGGTATCAGTCCCCGCCCCGCGGATCTTGGCCCCCATGTTGTTCAGGAAGGTTGCCAAGTCGATGATTTCCGGCTCCTTAGCGGCGTTTTCAATCACCGTCCGGCCACTGGCCGTTACGGAAGCCATGATGATGTTCATCGTGGCGCCAACTGAGGCCATCTTCAAATGGATATCGGCACCCTTCAGGCCTTCTTCAGGAGCCGTGATTACGATCTGTTCATTTTCATATCTAACGTCTGCACCCAGCGCTTGGAAACCCATAATGTGTTGGTCAATGGGACGCGGACCAATGTCGTCGCCGCCAGGGAAACCAACAATCGCTTTACCGAAACGACCAAGCAGAGCGCCCATAAAGTAGTATGAAGCGCGCAAACTCTTAATCTTCCCAGCAGGTAACGGGCTCATCTTGATCTCGGTTGGGTCGATGCGCAGCGTCATTTCGTGGAAATCACAGTGAACGTCCATTTCACTCAGCAAGTCCATCAAGTTGTCCACGTCAGCAATTCTTGGAACGGATTCCAAGGTTACCGGAGTACGGGACAAGATTGAGGCTGGAATCAGCGCAACCGTGGAGTTCTTCGCCCCACCAATCCAGATATCGCCCTGCAGGGGTTTCCCTCCGTGAATTATCATTTGCTTCATTTGGGAAAATAAGTCCTTTTCTTTGTTTATTGTCAAATTATCATAATAATGTTAATGGATATTCATTAAAAAAACAAGAGAAGAGATTAGCTCTTCCCTTGCAATCCTTTGTATTATTATCGTACAAAAATTAGAACTTGTCGACCTGCAAACCACTGGCTGCCCCAATAAAGCCCTTGAACAAGCCTTCTGGACGGTTAGGTCTGCTCAGGAATTCCGGGTGGTATTGGGCGGCGATGAAGAACTTCTTGTCGCTCAATTCGATAATTTCAACCAGGCGGTTGTCAGGTGAAACCCCGCTGAAGGTCATGCCGGCCTTTTCAAAGGCAGCCCGGTACTTGTTGTTGAACTCGTAGCGGTGACGGTGACGTTCTTGGATGACGTCCTGGTTGTCGTAGCAGGCGCGGGTCTTGCTGCCGGCCTTCAGCATGGCTGGGTAAAGGCCCAGACGCAAGGTGCCGCCGATCTTTTCCTGGTCGCGCTGGTCAGCCATCAAGTCAATGATGTTGTTTTCGCAGTCTGGCTCAGCTTCGGCAGAGTTGGCATCGTTGAGGTGCAGGACGTTGCGGGCGAATTCCACGCTGGCCATCTGCATCCCCAGGCAGATCCCAAAGAATGGCAGGTCATGCTCGCGCGCGTATTGGATGGCCAAAATCATGCCTTCAAGGCCGCGGGTCCCGAAACCGCCAGGCACGATCAAGCCTTGAGTGTCCTTGAGCAGGTCAGCAACATTGTCCTTGGTAATGTCTTCCGCCTGGATCTTTTCAACTTCGATCTTGGTGTTGTACAGGTAGCCGGCGTGCTGCAGGGCGTCAGTAACTGAGATGTAGGCATCTTCCAGTTCAACGTACTTGCCGACCAGGGTGATCTTGGTCTTGTGCTTCAGGTTCTTTGCCCGTTCATCCATCCGGCGCCATTCATCCATGTCAGCAACTGGCTTAGGACTGTCGATGTGCAGGAAGTCGACGATCTTTTGGTCAACGCCTTGTTCCTGGTATGACAGCGGCACGTCAAACAATGATGGCGCGTCAAGCGATTCAACGATGTAGTCGACTGGCACGTCGGTGAAGGTTGAGATCTTGTCCTTCATTTCCTGTGGAACTTCCATCTCTGAGCGCAGAACCAGCATGTTTGGCTGAATCCCGATTGACCGCAAAGTTGCTACTGACTGCTGGGTTGGCTTGGACTTCAGTTCCTTAGCCGCGCGCAGGTATGGCACGAAGGTCACGTGAACGTACATGACGTTTTCAGCCCCGACTTCCCGGCGCATTTGCCGGATGGCTTCCATGAATGGAGTTGATTCCATGTCGCCAACCGTACCGCCGATTTCGGAAATAACGACGTCGGTGTCAGTCATTTGGGCTGCCCGCATCACCTTTTCCTTGATCATGTTGGTTACGTGCGGAATCACTTGCACAGTGCCGCCGTGGTAGTCGCCGCGGCGCTCGCGCATCAGGACCTCTTGGTAGATCTTACCGGTCGTGACGTTGGAGTACTTGCTGGTTCTAACGTCGACCAGTCTTTCATAGTGGCCCAAGTCAAGGTCAGCTTCAGTACCGTCATCGGTGACGAAGACTTCACCGTGCTGGTATGGGTTCATCGTCCCTGGGTCGATGTTGATGTATGGGTCAAACTTTTGCATGGTGACCTTCAGGCCCCGGTTTTTAAGCAACCGGCCAATGCTTGACGCCGTGATCCCCTTCCCCAGTGATGAAACAACGCCACCTGTCACAAAGATATATTTTGTCATTGAGCTCTCCTTTGAAAAAAATAAAAAGCTCCCTTGGTCAGGGAGCTAAACGCACATAGGGTGCCCAAGCAAAATATTAGCGGCTTTTGCCATTTAAGTCAAGGGCCAACCCCAATAATTAATTATTCGTCGCTGTCGTCTTCGTCGTCCATGTCATCGTCAAGCTGGGACAATTGGCCTTCAATTCCGTCTGGCAGTGAGTCTTCGTCTTCATCATCGCTGTCATCGTCGTAATCACTGTAGTCGTCATCGTAATTGTCGTCGGAACTGTCGTCATCGTCGTCAGTGTCATCGTCATCGTCGACGCTGTCCATGTCTTCGTCTTCAGGGTCGTCGTTTTCGTAGTCGATCACGTCGTCGCCTTCAGTCGTTGCCAAGAAGGCGTTGACCTTCTTGTGGTGCTTGCGGGTTGAGGCTTCATCACCATCGTCTTCTGGGTGGTCGACTTCTTCGTCGATCGCCTCGTACTTGAACCAGGTCCGCAGCGCCCACACGTTTTCACCCATGGAAATAAAGCGGCCATCGGTGTTCATGTCCGTGTAAAATTGTGGCAAGCGTTCGCGAATTTCTTCATCACTCTTGTGCAAGTATTGTTGTACTTCGTTTACGATATCGGCAAAAGCCATTCTTTCGCCATGATCTTCCAAAATTGCGTGCGCAACTTCAATCATTGATAATTCGTTGCGATCTACGTCTTTAAAATCAGCTAATCCCACAGTTGAGCGTCCTCTCTATTTAATCTTATCTATTTTACACGTCATTTAAGCAAAAATCAACGAGACGGCATAACTACCAATTAAGTCTACACCACTAAACAGGTCATATTCAACTTCAAGTTGCTGGCCAGCGGCAATTTCTTTGAATTCCAGCCGCTTGGTCTCAGACATCAGATCCATTTGCCGGCCCTGGACGACGTACTTGCACTGACCTTTCTCGCCCAAGATAAAGTGCATCTGGGAGAAGTTGGCCCGATCGCTCCCCCGGCGGATCAGCAGCTCCTGCTCCTTGACGAGCATCTTGACCGGTACGTTTTCCGTCTCATAAAAAATCCGCTTGATGGCCCCGTCTTCGCGCAGCTCCCCGTCTGCCTCCTGGCGGATAGTCTCAGTTTGGTCCGCTTGGGTAATCTTGCTGGTTAAGTTGATCTTGACTTTCTTACTCATATTTCACTAACTTTCGCGCTTTAATCAAATAGTCCCTTCAGCAGGCTGGAGGGTCTTTTGCTATAATTTTAGATAGCATATTCCTGAACATATTTTAATATGTTTTTGGAAAAATAAAAACAATTAAGAATGGAGGATCCTGTTTTGCCTAAATTTACCAGTCCAAAGTTGGCCCGTGAAGTCGTCGTCCGCGACCCGGTCCACGGCTACATCCATCTTGAAACCCAAGTGGTTCTGGACGTCGTCCGGTCCAAAGAATTCCAGCGGATGCGCCGGATCAAGCAGCTGGGGCCAACGGCGTTCGTTTTCCCCGGGGCAACCCACACCCGTTTTGAACACAATCTGGGCGTTTATGAACTAGCCCGCCGCATTTCCAACCTGTTTACGGACAAGTATCCGTCCCAGGTGCCTGGCGATGGACTGTGGAACAGCGATGAGAACCTCCTGGTCCAATGTGCCGGCCTCTTGCATGACATCGGCCACGGTCCTTACTCTCACACCTTTGAGCACCTTTTTGGCACCAACCATGAAAAAATTGGCCAGATGATCATCACCGACCCCTCCACCGAGGTCAACCAAGCCCTGCGGCAGGTCTCGCCCAGCTTCCCTGAAGCCGTGGCCAGCGTAATCGCCAAGACCTACAACAACCCCCAGGTCGTCAAGATGATCTCCAGCCAGGCTGACGCTGACCGGATGGACTACCTGCTTAGAGACGCCTACTTCACCGGGGCCTCATACGGGGAATTCGACCTTGACCGGGTCTTCCGGGTCATTCGTCCATATAAGGACGGGATCTGCTTTACGGCTAACGGGATGCATGCCGTTGAAGACTATATCGTCTCCCGCTACCAAATGTACCAGCAGATTTACTACCACCGGGTCAACCGGTCCATGGAAGTCATCCTCCACCACCTTTTGGAAAGAGCCCAGCTGCTCTACCAAAAAGGCGAGCTGGAAGTCACTCCCAGCCTGGCGCATTTTTTGGCAGGCGACTGGACCTTGGACGACTACCTTAAAATGGACGACGGGGTCATGGAGACCAACTTCTCCATGTGGACCCAGTCCAAGGACCCGATTTTAGCCGACCTGGCCAGCCGCTACCTTTTCCGCAAGCCCCTGGCCAGCGTCAAGATCGACGAGGAAAGCAAGGGCCTGATCCCCAAGCTCAAGCGCCTGATCAAGCAGGCAGGCTTCAACCCGGACTATTACACCGACGTCAACTCTGCTTATGATGAGCCATATGACGCCTACAAGCCAACGGGCAAGAACGCCAACAGCCAGATTGAGATCATGCAGGACGACGGCTCCTTGATTGAGCTTTCCCACCTCAGCCCCCTGGTCAAGGCCTTAAACGGGACCTTGCAGGGCGACGAGCGCTTCTTCTTCCCGACGGCCATGCTCAGCCGCGGGGATGAGACCCAGCTTTTTGACGCGATCTACGAGGAATTCCAGAAGTACATCAAGAATGGTTCCCTGCACTACCTGCGCCGGCCAAGCAAGAAAAACAAATAAAAGAAAAACTACCAAGTTCTATGAAACTTGGTAGTTTTTTAGACTCTGAAAGCTGAAAAGCTTATTGGTCCTTGTACTTGTTGGCGTCGTAACGCGTGTCGAACAACGGGCTCATTGCCTTGTGTTCCAAGATCAGCTTGATGGCATCGCCCATCAAAGGTCCAACTGAAACCAAAGTCATCTTGTCCAGGTTCTTTTCGGCTGGCTGCTGAATTGAGTCGGTCAAAACAAGGCGCTTGATTACTGAGTTGTTCAAGCGGTCGATCGCTGGGCCGGACAAAACGGCGTGAGTCGCGCAAGCGTAGACTTCGGTTGCACCGGCATCCTTCAAGGCTTGGGCAGCCAAGGTGATGGTGCCGGCAGTATCGATCATGTCGTCGATCAGGATCGCGCGCTTGCCCTTAACGTCACCGATGATGTTCATGACTTCAGCAACGTTGGCGCGTGGACGGCGCTTGTCAACGATGGCAATTGGCGTGCCAAGGAATTCAGCCAGCTTGCGGGCACGGGTAACGCCACCGTGGTCTGGTGAAACGACAACCGCGTCTTCTTCCAAGTGGTTGCTCAGGAAGTAGTCAGCCAAAAGCGGCGCGCCCATCAAGTTGTCGACAGGGATGTCGAAGAAGCCTTGAATTTGTGGAGCGTGCAGGTCCAATGACAGCACGCGGTCAGCCCCGGCGGTTTGAATCATGTCGGCAACGAGCTTGGCAGTGATTGGTTCACGGGCACGGGTCTTGCGGTCTTGACGAGCGTAGCCGTAGTATGGCAGCACGATGTTGACTGAAGCCGCGCTGGCCCGGCGAACGGCGTCGATCATGATCAAGAGTTCCATCAAGTTGTCGTTGACTGGAGCACTGGTTGATTGAATCAAGAATACGTCCTTGCCACGAACTGAGTCGTCAATGTTGACTTGGATTTCGCCGTCACTGAAGCGAACAACGCTTGAAGTTGACAGCTTCACACCCATGCGCTTGGCGATTCTTTCAGCCAATGGCTTGTTTGAATTAAGAGCAAAAAGCTTGATATTGTCCTTGTAAGACATAATTTCCTCCGAAAAAAACAGCATTTACCAACTTCTATTTTAACAAAGTCCAGCATTCTTTTGTTGGAAAAAAGCCATTTGTGTTCAGTTTTTAAGCAAAAAATTTCCCTCTTCCCGCCTTTGCCATGGCCAAAAAGCAGGAAAGGCTTTTATTTTTGGCATGGATAGAATAAAACGTCTGTTTTCGGGCATCAAAAAAGCCTTGACTCGCGTCAAAGCTTTTCTTGGATTACTTAGTCTTGGTTACCGTAACGTCTGAAGCCTTCAAGTAAGCGTCGTTGCCGATGTAGTAGTACTTAGCGCCCTTGATAGTAACAGTCTTTACAACGTTGTAGCTAACGTTCTTGTAAGCTACAGTGCTGCTCCAGCCATTGTACTTGTAAGGCTTGGCCTTGGTGAACTTTGAACCGTTCTTGTGGTAGTAAGGAACAGTCTTCTTGGCTACCTTGACTGCTGCCACCGTCTTTGCTGCCTTCTTAGTTGAAGTCTTCTTTGATGAAGTCTTGCTTGATGACTTAGTTGAGGTCTTCTTTGATGAGGTAGTCTTCTTAGCTGCGGCCTTCTTTGATGAAGCTACCTTAACGTCTGAAGCCTTCAGGTAGGCGTTGTTGCCGATGTAGTAGTACTTGGCACCCTTGAGGGTCAATTCCTTGGAAACCTTGAAGGTAATGTTCTTGTAAGCTACAGTGCTAGTCCAGCCAGCGTACTTGTATGGGTTGGCCTTAGTGAACTTTGAGCCGTCTGCGTGGTAGAAAGGAGTAGTCTTCTTAGTTACCGTAACGGAAGTAACATTGGTTGCGGTACCAGCTGGGACAGCAGCTTTCTTAGCAGTGGCAGCCTTCTTAGTTGAAGTCTTCTTGGCTGCAGTCTTCTTTGATGAAGTCTTGCTTGCAGTCTTCTTTGATGATGACTTAGCTGAGGTCTTAGTTGAAGTGGCCTTCTTAGCCGCAGTCTTAGTTGAGGTCTTCTTTGATAATGAAGCAGCCTTAACAGTCTTGCTTGCAGTTACCTTAACGTCTGAAGCCTTCAAATAAGCATCGTTGCCGATGTAGTAATACTTAGCACCTTTGATAGTAACGGTCTTGATTACCTTGTAGTTTGCGCCCTTGCCAGTAGTAGCGCTGGAGTACTTGCCGTACTTGTAAGGCTTAGCCTTGGTGAACTTTGAGCCGTCCTTGTGGTAGTAAGGAGCAGTCTTCTTAGTGACCGTAACGGCAGTTGCTTGAGTCGCAGCCAGAGTCACGCTAGCGTTTTCAGCAGCCAAAACTGCTGGAGCAGCCATGCCCAAAGCCAGTGATGCAGAAACAAGTGCAATCTTCTTTGTAAGTTTCATTGAAAAATACCTCTCTTCGTATGTCTGAAATACAACACCCTTACTTCTGTTCGATTATACACCTCGAGACTAAAAAATAGTTGTTAAAGTTTAAAAAAGAAACAATAAATCTTTCTTAAGCATTGTAAGCGAATACACCATCTTGAGAAAATTAATTTTTCCGTCCTTTTGTAATCGTTTTGCAACAAGCGCTTTTAACCAAAATAGATTAATCAGACTTTGAACAAGTCGAAGCAGATCGCTCCTGAGTTTGTAAAAAAAGATTTGGACCTTGGCCGCAGTAGTTTTGAAACGAAACGCGTGATTTTGGCTTGGTTGGGGATTATTACGAAAAAAACGGTCTTCCGTGACTGTCAGTCACAGGAAGACCGTTATTGTATCGATCCATAAATTACTATGGATCATCTTCACTTTAAATAAATTATTTCCAGTCGTCAGACTCAGAAAGCGGCAGCTTGTGCCAGTAGTCTTCCTTGTTGACTTGACGGCCGCGGGCGATGGCCATTTCATAGCGGCCAACGTCCTTGGTAATCGTTGAGTCAGCGGCCACAAACGCATGGTCAGCCACGTTGATTGGCGCGATCAAAGTTGAGCCGGCACCGATGAAGGCCTTGTCGCCAACATTGGTGTGGAACTTCTTGACCCCGTCAAAGTTGGAGAAGATGGTCCCGCAGCCAACGTTGATGTCCTTGCCCAAGGTAGCGTCGCCAACGTAAGTCAGGTGGCCCACCTTGGTGTTTTCGCCGATTTCAGCCTTCTTGACTTCAACGAAGTTGCCTAGGTGCGCGCCCTTGCGGATCACTGCCTTTGGCCGCAGGTGGGAGTTAGGGCCAATGTCAGTGTTGTCGTCCATTTGGGCTTCTTCCAGAGTTGATGAGGTAACGGTTACCCCATTGCCAATCTTGCTGTCAATAATCCGGGAACCGGAAGTGATCAGGCAGTCTGAACCGATCTCGGTGTTGCCCTTGATGGTTACGCAGCCTTCAATCACCGTGTCGTTGCCAATCTTGACGCCAGCGTCAATGTAGGCCGTGGCTGGATCAATAAAGGTTACCCCGTCTTCCATGTGCTTCTTGTTGATGCGGGCTTGCATGATCCGCGTAGCTTCTGCCAAGGCTACCCGGTCGTTGACGCCAAGGCTTTCGCTGAAGTCCGGCATCTTGTAGGCACCGACCTTATCGCCTTGCTTGCGCAGAATTTCAATGACATCAGTAATGTAGTATTCGCCTTGGGCGTTGTCATTGCCGATCTGCTTCAGGGCTTCCCACAGTTTCTTGTTGTCAAAGCAGAAAACGCCAGTGTTGATTTCCTTGACCTTGAGCTCTTCAGGATTGCCGTCCTTTTGCTCAACGATCCGCAGCACGTTGCCTTGGTCGTCTCTGATGATTCTGCCATAGCCAAATGGGTTTGGCGCTTCAGCAGTCAAGACGGTCGCGGCGTTGCCTTCTTCTTCATGGTAGGCAAACAGCTTGGCAAAAGTCTCGCTGGTAAAAAGCGGCGTGTCGCCAGTTACGACCAGAGTTGCCCCATCCAGTCCTTCCAATTGGGCTTGAGCCTGCATTACGGCATGCCCCGTCCCCAATTGCTGTTCCTGGAAGGCAAATTCAGACTTGCCTTTCAGCACCTTTTCCACGTCTTCAGCTCCATGGCCAACGATGGTCACGATCTTTTCCGGCTTCAAAGCGCTGGCCGCGCCAACGACATGTTCCACCATGGTCTTGCCGCAGACCTTGTGCAAAACCTTGTACAGCTTTGATTTCATTCTGGTGCCCTTGCCGGCAGCCAAAACTACAACGTATTTTTCCATGATAAATAACCTTCTAAATCAATAAACTCAACCTATTGTAACATTTAGAAGCGGTCAAAGTCAGTTCTAGTCAAAAAGTTCCCAGGTTCAGCGACGATTGATTCCTTTTCGCTGTCAATTTCGTCGATATTGATCAAAGAAACGTAGTCCTTGATCTTGCGGTCGGCTTCGTATTCAGTCTCGCAAAGCACGCAGACGCCGGCGACCTTGCAGTTGAATTCCTTAACCAATTGCCGCATCCCGTCCAAAGTGCCGCCGCCCTTCATGAAGTCGTCCACAATCAGAACGTTCGTATCTTTTTGCAAGGCCCGGGTTGGCAGCTCCATCTTGGCCACGCGTGAAGTTGAAGAAGACATGTAGTTGACGGAAACGGTTGCCCCTTCCGTAACCTTTGACCGCTTGCGGGCCGTTACGGCTGGGACGTTTAAGTAGGCAGCAACGGCATTGGCCAAAGAAATCCCCTTGGTTTCCACCGTCATGACCGCCTCAATGTCTGAGTAAGCGTAGCGGGAGGCAATCAGCTTCCCAATCATGCCCAAGTCCTGCGGGCCACCCAAGACGTCGGACAAGTACACGAAGCCGCCAGGCAGAATCCGGCTGGGGTCTTGAATCCGGCTGGCCAGGTCCTTTAAGTACTTCTCAGCTGGCTTGCGACCCAGGAATGGAATGTAGCGCACCCCTCCTGCCGCGCCGGCGACCGTCTCCAAGATGCCGTCTTCGTTTGCCGCGAGGGTATGCTTCAAGATGGCCAGGTCTTCGGAGATTGAGGACTTGGCGGCCCCATAGCGCTTAGCAAAGAAAGGCAGAGCAATCAGAGTATGTGGCCGTTCCATCAAAAACTTGGTCATGTCTACTAATCTTTCTGAACGTTTCATTCTGTTTCCTTCCTAATGTCTGTTTTTGTACTTATACTAATATACTCTAAAGGGCAAAAAAAAGCACTAACATTTTTCAGAAATGTTAGTGCAAAAATTCGGCTTTTACTCAGTCGCTGCTTCATCATCGAATTCGATCAAGATATTCTTGGTCAAAACGTCCGTATAGCTGTATGAAGCATGCTCGAAGTTGTTGCTGTCCTGATCCAGTGCAACTACGAATACGGCTGGAAAGGTGTTTTTCAAAATGCCCCGTCTTCTGGTGACCTTCTTGCGGCCCGCTTGGGCAACAATCGTCAGTTCTTCACCAAGGTGGGCGTCCAACTTTTGCTTAATAGTTTGAATAGTTACTGGCAATTAATGACACTCCTTTGAGTCCATTAAAGCATATTTCACAAGCAAAAGCAAGACTATTAATACATTTATTTAGATAAACGGGAAATTTCCTCATTTATTTTTATAAAAGTTGCGATCGGCAGCTGCTCCGGCCGGGTCTTGGGATCCAAATCCAGGTCCGTGAACAGCTGGTCTCTTTGCCCCTTGTCTGGCAACAGGTTCTTCAAGTTGTTGTTTAAGGTCTTTCTTCTTTGGGAGAAGCACATCTTGACGACCCAGTTGAAGTGCTTGCGGTCGCCGACATCGGCCCGCTCGGCCTCTTTAAGCGGCGTCAAGACGACTACGGCTGAATCAACCTTCGGAGCCGGCATAAAGGAGCGGTGGTCCACTTCCAGGGCCAGGTTGACCCGCATTTGGGTCTGCACGACAATGGTCAATGGACCGTAGGCCTTAGAGCCAGGCTCAGCTGCCAGCCGCTCAGCGACTTCCTTTTGCATCATCAGGGTCAAGCTGGTGAAATTCAGGTCGGACTCGATCAAGTTGAAGATGATCGGAGTCGTGATGTAATAAGGCAGGTTGGCCACAACCTTGACTGGCTTGGCTGGGTCAAAGAAGCCGGCCAGGTCTTCGGCAAAGTTGGCCTTCAAGACGTCCTTCAAGACGATCTTGAAACGGTCAGCCAAAGCTTCCCCGGCAATCTTTTGCGGCAGCTCATTGTGGAGAATTTCCGGCAGGCTGTCGTCGACTTCATAGGCAAAAACCTTCCCGCCCGCCAAAAGCAGCTGCTCGGTCAAAGACCCGATCCCCGGTCCGATTTCAATCACCTGGTCGCCGGGCTCAATGCCAGCGGCTTCCACGATCCCCTGGACGGCATCCAGGTCGACCAGGAAGTTCTGGCCAAGGTTCTTCTTGGCGTGGACGAAGTAGCGGTTGACGATCGCGGCCGTTCTAACGGGCGTCGCGATTGGAATCTGATTGGACATTTTCTGCCTCCTTTACTGCCCGCGCTAGTTGCTGGTAGCTGATGCCATAGGTCCGCAGGCGCTCATAAAACCTTTTTGAATTGGCATAGCCGATCCCGAGCTTGATCCCGACGGCTTCGCGGAGCTTGCGCGAAGTCTTGCCCAAAGCCAGGCCCAGGTCGATATAGTCGCTGTAGTCAAAATCAGGCTCAGCCGCCTCCACGGCATGAAGCTCAGTCAAAGCGCGCTCCAGGGCCTCCTTTGAGGCATGCTCCACGCCCAGGCTGCCAGCCCCGGCCGGCTCCCCTTCCTTGCGGGTGATAAAGGCCTGCTTGGCATTAGGAACGGCTTCCGTGACGATCCGCCGAATCCGCTCCCCGTTGACGTCCGGGTCGGTAAAGACGATGATCTCCCGGGTCTGGGCCAATTTTTTCAGCTTTTCCAAAAAGACATCAGAAACGGCCGAGCCATTCGTCTCGACCGTCTCAATGCCTGGAAAAAACTGCTTCAAGCGAATTGTGTCGTCTTTGCCTTCCACGACAACGACGGCGTTAAAATTCTTCTGCATTTAATCCGTAAACCCTCATAGTATTTTCAAACGCAGCTTGGGCTGCCTCAGCCAGGCTGATCCCCTTGAGATCCGCAATGGCTTGGGCCACATAGCGGACGTAGCCTGGCTCGTTCTGGTGGCCGCGGTGCGGCACCGGCGTCAGGTATGGAGCGTCCGTTTCCACCATAAAGCGGTCCAGCGGCGCCATTTTGGCTGACTCATGCACTTCCTTGGCGTTCTTGAAGGAAACCACCCCTGAGAAGGACAAGGTCACGTCGTCCAAGCCCAGGAACTTTTCCGTCCATTCAGGGCCTCCGTTGTAGCTGTGCAAAACGGCCCCGTATTCCAGGTTGGCTTCCTTAAGAATCCGGTAGCAGTCCTCAAAGGCATCCCTGGTGTGGATGTTCACCGGCAAATGCAGGTCGCGGGCAACTTCAAGCTGCCGGGCAAAAACTGCCCGCTGCACGTCCCGGGGAGATTCATCCCAGTAATAGTCCAGGCCGATTTCGCCGATCGCGACCACCTGGTCATCCTGAGCCTGCTCAACCAGCAGGTCTTCGGCTGCCTGGTCGTAGTCCTTGGCGACGTCCGGGCAGTAGCCGATGATGGCCTTGACGTTTGGAAACTGGCGGGCCAGCCGCAGGGCGCCCAGGTTCATTTCCGGGTCTTGCCCCACGCAGTTCATCCCCACGACCTCCAGGTCACGGGCGCGGGCGACATAGTCTGCCTCCTTGCCGGCAAACGGCTTGTCGTTCAGGTGGGTATGGTTGTCGTAGATCTTCATTAGCCTAAGAGTGCCCCCAAAGGATGCTCATCGCCGACCAGAGCCAGCTTGATTTCCCCGTCCTTTTCACTGGACAAGAGCATGCCCTGGCTTTCATGGCCCAGCATCTTGCGTGGCTTCAGGTTGGTTACGGCCAACACCTTCTTGTCCAGCAGCTCAGCTGCATCTGGATAGAACTTGCGGATTCCAGACAGGATCTGGCGGGTATTGCCGTCGCCAAAGTCCAGGTGGAAGAGCAGCAGCTTGCTTGACCCTTGAACTGGCTCAACTGACAGAATCTTGCCAACTTGGATCTTGACCTTGTCGAAGTCGTCGATGGTGATCAGCTTTTCTTCAGACTTCTGTTCTCTTCTGGATTGCTTCTTTGGCTTGGCCTTCTTCATTTCTTCCTTGATGTAGGCCACTTCTACTTCGTTCTTCAAACGTGGGAAGATTGGGGTTGGCTTGGCAATAACGTTGCTGTCCCAAGCAAAATCACCAAATTCCAAAGTCTTTTGGCTGGCGTCATCCCAGTCCAGACCCAGCTGCGCGAACATCTTGGCCGGAGTTTCCGTCATGACTGGGGCAATCATGATCGCTACCAAACGCAGCGTTTCAGCCAGGTTGCTCATCACGCGTGACAATTCAGCGGCCTTGCCTTCCTTGTTCAGGACCCAAGGAGTGGTTTCGTCGATGTACTTGTTGGCACGTGAAATCAATTGCCAGACATTTTCCAAAGCGTTGGAGAAGTGCATGTGGTCCATGTTGTCGTAGTAGTCGCTGATCGCCTTGGCAGCTACGGCTTGCAGGTCAGCGCCAAACTTGTCCTGTTCTTGGTCTACAGGAGCCACGCGGCCGGCCTGGTATTGGTTGATCATTGACACCGTCCGGTTCAACAGGTTGCCCAGGTCGTTGGCCAGATCAAAATTGGTCCGTTCAACGAAGTCTTCCGGGGTGAAGGAGCCGTCAGCGCCAAATGGGATGGCCCGCATCAAGTAGTAGCGGACTGGGTCCAGGCCATAGCGGGAAATCAGTGATTCTGGGTAAACGGCGTTGCCCTTTGACTTGGACATCTTGTCCTTGTAGATCAAAACCCAGCCGTGGCCAAAGACCTGCTTAGGAAGCGGCAGATCCAAAGCCATCAGCATGATTGGCCAGTAGATGGTGTGGAAGCGCACGATTTCCTTGCCGACCAGGTGGACGTCAGCTGGCCAGTACTTCTTGAACAGGGAGTCGTCTTCTGAGCCATAGCCCAAAGCGGTGATATAGTTGGCCAAAGCGTCAATCCAGACGTAGATGACGTGCTTTGGATCGCTAGGTACCGGAATCCCCCAGTCAACCGTGGTTCTGGTGACTGACAAGTCTTCCAGGCCCGGCTTGATGAAGTTGTTGATCATTTCCTTTTCACGGGAGTTAGGCTGGATGAATTCTGGGTGGTCCTTGTAGTATTGGAGAAGCCGGTCAGCATACTTGCTCATTCTGAAGAAGTAGGATGGCTCCTTGACCAGCTGCACTTCGTGGCCAGATGGGGCAATCCCGCCGACAACGTTGCCCTTGTCGTCCTTGAAGACTTCCTTCAATTGGGATTCAGTGAAGTATTCCTCGTCTTCAACCGAGTACCAGCCCGTGTATTCGCCAAGGTAGATGTCGCCTTGCTTCAAGAGCTTTTCGAAGATCTTTTGCACGGCCTTGACGTGCTGCTCATCAGTAGTCCGGATGAACTTGTCGTAGTTGATGTCCAGCTTGCTCCAAAGGGCCTTGATGTCGCTGACCATGCCGTCCAGGTATTCCTTTGGCTTCATGCCCAGCTTTTCAGCCTTTTGTTCAATCTTCAAGCCATGCTCGTCGGTCCCGGTCAAAAAGAAAGTGTCGTAGCCACGTGACTTCTTGTAGCGCGTCATCGTGTCTGCGGCTACCGTAGTATAAGCGTTACCGATCGTCAATCTGCCTGATGGGTAGTAAATTGGCGTAGTGATATAAAAAGTTTTCTTATTTTCTGCCATTGTGGTTCTCCTAAAAAATTCTTACTCTCTATCATACACCAAAAGCAGGCGCTTAATAAAGCTGATTAGCTGAGAAAAGCCTTAAAGCCCGGCATTCAAAAAGCCATCGCTCACTCAAGTTGCGAGTGCCGATGGCTTTTTGTTTTTAATAGGAAAATTATCTTCTATATTTAAATCAGGAACTTCTGCTTCTTCATGTAGAAGTACTTGACGACCGTGGTCAAAAGCAGGTAGCAGACCAAGAGGCCAAAGACGATCCACAGGAACTGGGTTGAGATCGGGCCAAACTTCATGGCTCTGGCCACGCTGGAGAATGGCAGGTAGGTGCCAAACAAGGCGGCTCCGAAAGTCCCAACCATGACCGGCAACGAAGCCCGCTGCTGGATGAATGGCAGCTTTTCGTCACGCAGGGCGTGGATGACCATTTCCTGGGTCCACAGGGATTCAATGAACCAGCCCGTGTGGAAGATGGTGACGAAGGCCAGCTGACCGGCTGGTCCTAAGGAAGCATAGCTGCCGCCAACGATGGCCGGGCAGACAATGAAGTAAAGCAAGGCGAAAGTAATGACGTCAAAAATTGATGACGTTGGGCCAAAGTAGAACATGAACTTCGGCATGTTCTTGGTCGTCCATTCCCGCGGCACTTGCAGGTAGTTCTCTGAAACCCGGTCAAATGGCAAGGTCAGGCAGCTGGTCCCGTAGAGCAGGTCCAAAATCAGCAGCTGCAACGGCAGCATTGGCAGAAATGGCAGGAAGATTGAGGAAACCATGATCGACAAGATGTTCCCGAAGTTGGATGACAGGGTAATCTTGATGTACTTCATGGTGTTGGTCAAAGTCTTGCGGCCGATCCGGACGGCATGCTCCAAAACGGACAGGTCCTTTTGCAGCAGGATGATGTCAGCTGATTCCTTAGCAACATCGACCGCGGAATCAACTGAGATAGAGACGTCAGCCTGCTTCATAGCTGGCGCGTCGTTGATCCCATCGCCCATATAGCCAACGGTATGCCCGTTCTTTTGCAGGGTGGCGATAATCTTGGTCTTCCACTCTGGCGACAGCTTGACAAAAATATCGCACTGCTCAACGATCTTGGCCAGCTCTTCATCGCTCTTGCCGACCAGGTCCTTTTGGCTGTAGACCGTATCAATGTTCAAGCCGACCTTGAGGGCAACCGTCCGGGTAACGGCTTCGTTGTCCCCCGTCAGAATCTTGACGGTGATCCCGTCCTGGTGCAGGCTGTTCAAGGCCGCCTTGGCGCTTTCCTTAGGCGGATCAAGGAAGGTCAGGAAGCCGATGATGGTCAAGTTGCTTTCATCCTTGACCGTGAACTCGCCGACTGGCGATGGGTCAACCTTGTAGCCCAAGACAATCACCCGCATTCCGTCGTCGTTCATCTCATCGATGTCCTGCAGGATCTTCTGCTTGCGCTCATCAGTCAGCGGCAAGACTTTCCCGTCAAATTCCACGCTGCTTGAGCAGGCCAGCATTTCTTCCGCCGCCCCCTTGGTGACCAGGAGGTGCTCGCCGTGCTTTTGGTCGGAGTTGGCAACGACCACGCTCATCCGTCTTCTTCTGAAGTCAAATGGAATTTCATCAATCTTGTGGTAGTCGCGCTGGATTTCACTGACATCCAGCTCATTGTTGGCCGCGTCGATGACCGCGCTGTCGATCAAGTCCCGCATCCCCGTCTGGTAGTAGGCGTTCAGGTAGGCCATCTTCAACACGTGACTGGTTTCGCGCATATCCAGGTTGTAGTGGCGCTCCAGAATGACCTGCCCCTGGGTCAAGGTCCCGGTCTTGTCGGTACACAGAACGTCAGCAGAGCCGAAATTCTGGATGGAGTTCATCTTCTTGACGATCGTCTGGTGCTTGCCCATTTCCACGCTGCCCCGGACCAGGTTGGTGGTTACGATGACTGGCAGCATTTCCGGCGTCAGGCCCACGGCCGTAGCAATGGCAAAAATCAAGGCATCAGTCCAGTTGCCCTTGGTAAAGCCGTTGATGATGAAAACCAAAGGCGCGATGATCGCGGTCATGGTGATCAAGAGCTTGGAGATGTCCTTGATCCCAGTGTCAAAAGTGGTTTCCTTCATTTCCGTGTTGGCAATGTCGGCCGCCATCTTCCCGAACATGGTCCGGTTGCCAGTGGCAAAGACTACCCCGCGGCCTGACCCGGACACGATCGTAGTCCCTTCAAACAAGATGTTTGGATAGTCCAGGTAGTTGTCCAGCTTGTCTGAGGTTGGCACCACGTTGGCAATCTTTTCAACTGGCGTTGATTCCCCGTTCAGTGAGCTTGATGAGCAAAACAAGTCAGTGCTGGACAGCAGCTTCATGTCGGCTGGAACCATGTCCCCGGCGGCAACGTTGATAATGTCGCCAACGACCACGTCCTTGGTCGGCAATTCCTGGTCCTTGCCATCCCGGCGGATATTGGTGGTCACGGAGACCATCTTCATCAAGGATTCAACCGCGTTTGAAGTCCGCACGTTCTGAACAAAGGAAGTAATTCCGGAAATGAGCACCATGACGATCATGATGATGACCGTGCTCAGGTCCTTCTGACTGGCTGGGACCAGGATATAGTTGGTGAACAGCGACATGGTGGCCAGCACCAGCAAGACCAGGGTAAATGGCGTCAGAAAGGCTTCAGCCAGGAATTTGAGCTTGCTGTTGCTGTTGCTGTGGGCAATTTCATTGGAACCCGTTCTCTCCCGGATTTCATTCGCCTGCTCGGTCGTCAGACCGCTGCTGCTGGTATGGAGTTGGGCCAGGGTGACCGTTCTTCTTTCCAAAGCAATTCTCGCGACTTGCTTTGCGTCTTCACTCGCTGCTTTTGTCCCCTTTACGGTGGACTTAGTCATGTTGAGCATCTTTCTCCCCTTTCAAATCGCTACCGCAAACGAACAAAAAAGCCCCGCTTACACCAAACTGTAAGGGGGGCTTTGCCAAACAAGGCCTACGCGTCATCTACTAGTCGATCAGTTTTAACACTACGTGACGTAAGCACATGCTAGCTACCTGGAAAGTGCCTTATTTCGACAATTTCTATTTAACCCGTTGGCATCTCTGGATGTTTCTGGGCGATAGCGTGTGTTCACGTAGGAGTCTCACCTAACAGTTCATTTGCACTATATATTAATTTCTTCCACAGGAAACTATACACGCTCAAGTCAGCCTTGTAAACAGCTTTTTTAAAAATAAGCGTGTTTATTTTTAATCTATCTGCGCAGGCGTCTTTTGACCGTGAAGTGCCAGAAGGTCACCAAGCCAATGATGACGACCAGCAGGCCGACCATGATCGGGACGCGGAGGTCCGCTGGCTTGGTGACGCGGCTGATTTCATCCGCCGACAAGTCATACTCATCCTTTGGAAAATGAAAATGCTGGTCAACCAAGGTCACGCACATCTTGAACAGGTTCTGGATTCCCCGGTTGACGGTCAGCTTGCTGTCAGCCGCCAGGTCGCTTTCAACGCTGCGGAGCAAGTTGGCCCGCACCTGGGCAGTAAACTGGCTGTGCAAGTCGCTGCTCGAATAGATGTTGGCCTTCTTGGACCCGTCTTTTTGCACGTTGACGACGATATAGACGGTCTTTTGAGCATAGTTCAGCCCTGAAGGCTGGGTTTTCTTTGCATTGTCAAGCGTCTGCACGATCACGATCGGGTGCTGGCGGCTCTTTTGATACTTAGCATTCTTGCGGTTCACGATCTGCCGGGTGTCCTTGGTCAGGATGCCGGCATTGTCCTGGACGAAAAAGCTGCTGGCGCCCGTCAGCAAAGCCAGGACCAAGACCAGGGGCAAAGCGCGGACCAGCTTATTGATTGCCGTCTTCAAGCTTGTGCGCCAGCTCTTCGACGAATTGGCGGTCAATCTTAATCTGTTCATAAGGTACTCCACTGTCTTGCAACAACTGAATGGCAAGCGGACTGTCATGGTAATCATAGTAATAGTTGATCTTCTTGACTCCAGCCTGAACCAAGTGCTTGGTGCAGTTGTAGCAAGGGAAGTGGGTCACGAAGATTTCCGTGCCATTGGTGGAAACCCCATTTTTGGCGCAGGAAATCAGGCTGTTCATTTCCGAGTGGATGGTCCGGACGCAGTGACCGTCGACCAGCTGGTGGCCCACGTCATCGCAGTGGGGCTCACCGGACACGGAGCCGTTATAGCCGGTACTCAGGATCCGCTTGTCCTTGACCAGGACTGAGCCGACCATCGCCCGGTCGCAGGTTGACCGCTGGGCAATCACTAGCGCCTGCATCATAAAGTATTGATTCCATGGAATTCGCTTGCGTGCCATTTTTGTCTAGCCTCTGTTTTTGAAGTAATTGAAGCCGATCGCATCGCGGACTTCTTGCAAAGTCTCGTTCGCCACGGCGTTGGCCTTTTGTGAGCCCTCGTAAAGCATGTCGTAGACCGCGTCCGTGTCTTGGGCATATTTTGCCCGGCGCTCTCTGATCGGAGCCAGTTCAGCTTCCAAAACCTTGTTCAAGTAGCGCTTGATCTTGACGTCGCCCAAGCCGCCCTTTTGGTAGTCTTCCTTCAGCTGGGCTACCTTGTCCTTGTCTGGGTCAAAGACGTCAAGGTAGGTGAAGACGGTGTTGCCTTCAACCTGGCCTGGGTCTTCCACGTGGATGTGGTTAGGGTCAGTGTACATGGACATGACCTTCTTCTTGACCGTTTCCGCGTCATCTGCCAGGTAGATGCAGTTGCCCAAAGACTTGGACATCTTAGCGTTGCCATCAAGGCCAGGCAAGCGGCCTTGCCCCTTTGGCGGGAAGTAGCCCTTTGGCTCAACCAGGACGTCGACATTGTAGGTCCGGTTGAAAGTGCGGACGATTTCGCGGGCTTGTTCCAGCATTGGTTCCTGGTCATCGCCAACCGGCACCAGCGAAGCCTTGAAGGCAGTAATGTCGGCTGCTTGGGCAATTGGGTAGGTTACAAAGCCAACTGGCACGGAGTCGCCAAAATTCTTCTGCTTGATTTCCGTCTTTACGGTTGGGTTTCTTTCAAGCCGGGCCAAAGTAACCAAGTCCATGTAGTCCATGCTCAGCTCGAACAGCGCCGGAATTTGGGACTGGACGAAAATGGTGGACTTTTCCGGATCCAAGCCAACGGCCAGGTAGTCCAAGGCAACCTCGATCAGGGAGTTGCGGATCTTCTCTGGATTTCTGGCATTGTCAGTCAAGGCCTGGGTGTCAGCGATCATGATATATGGATCGTACTTGCCGGTATTCTGCAGCAAAACCCGGTTCTTCAAAGAGCCAATATAGTGGCCAATATGGAGCTTGCCGGTTGGCCGGTCGCCGGTCAAGATGATTTCTTTAGACATTAACGTATCCTTCCTTCACTCTTTTAACTTGCATTCATTCTTAATTGAACTGTCTGTCGATGTTATTTTTATTTTTTCGTAGATATTATTTTTATTTTAGCAAAAAGCGCTGGCAGATTAAATACTTGCCCGGACTGGCGAGGGGCTGAAACAAGACTTTTTGTCCTTTTTTCCGCTTTTTTGACAATTTTTTTGTAAAAAGCCTTTGCCAAACTAAAAATTAATGGTATACTAAAACCATCTTGCGGGTATAGTTTAATGGTAGAACGCTAGCTTCCCAAGCTGGAGATGAGGGTTCGATTCACTCTATCCGCTTTTTTTATACTCTAAATTAAAATAAGCAAAATAAGAGACGGCCAGATGCCGTCTCTTATTTTTTGTCTTTTTTCAAGATTAAACGACAACGGTGACCATCGTCAGCACCCCGTTAAGGGCCGCCAGGTAAATGGGCATCCAGATCGTCTGCGTGCTCAGGTAGCTCCAGGCAAAGAGCATCCCAAAGCAGACATTGCAGGCCAAAAAGGCCGGGGCAAACTGGAAGCTGAGGGCCGCGTAGAGCAAGCCGGAACACAAGATGCCCAGGTAGGCCACGCTCTTTTGCTCGGCGCGGAACCAGTAGTTGAACAAGAAGCCCGTGCACAAATACTCTTCCAAAACCGGCATGACCACGCCATTGGCCACCATCATGAACCAGTAGAGCAAAGCCGAGGCATGCGCCAGATAGGCGTTCTGCAAGGGCGATGCCGCCATGCCATGGTAGAGCTGCAGGTAGGAGACGCCAATCCTTCCCCCTGCCACCAGCAGGCTCAAAGTCACGGTCAGGCGGTAGCTGCTCAGCCAAGGCACGTTGAAGCGCGAGTCAAAGAAGCGCTGCTCACGGTTGTAGCGGTAGATGTAGAACAAGGTGCACATCGAAGCCACGATCACGAACAGGATGATGTTCCAAATGCTGATGGAGCTGCTCTTTATGGCCAGGTCGTCAACCAAGGCCGTAAAAATAAAAACTGCAAAATAGACCAGATAACGGATAATGTTACCCTCGCGTGATTGTGGCGTGTTCATCGTCTTCCGCTCTCCCTTCCGTGAAACATTTACAATTATTTTATTATAACAGAGAAAGCGGCTGGTTTTTGGTGATTTTCCGAATATTTTTCCTTACTGTTCCTTTACAATGTTTCATGCATTTTTCAATCTTCCTTCTCAGGCTAACAATCAGGTTCCCTAAGAAAAAAGTTAAATCTATCTTAAAATCACTATTGACACTCATTGATTTTCTTCCTAAAATGGACCACATATTGATTAATTTTTTATTAAAATCACCACATTAGTATTTAAAGTGAAAATCAATCTATTTTTCGAGGAACTAACAATGATTATTGCTGACAATTTAAATATTGGCTACAAGGATAAAATCGTCGTCCACGATTTATCTTTTACCCTAGATAAAGGAATGTTTGTCGCCTTGATCGGTGCTAATGGCGCTGGCAAGTCAACGCTGATCAACAGCTTGATTGGCGTTATTCCGCCAGTGTCAGGGCAAATCGCGTGGAAATTGCAGACGGACCGGACCAACCCATTCAATGACGTTGGCTTCAGCCCCCAAAGCCAGCTGATCGATTGGTATACCAGCGTTTATGACAACGTGTATCAAGGTCCGCTTTTGGCCGGGTTCAAGTTAAAAGACGCCAAAAAGGCAACCGTGCAAGCCTTAAGGCTCTTGGCCATCAGCGACTTGAGCTCCAAGCCGGTTGACCATATTTCTGGCGGCCAGCAGCAGCGGGTCCAAATTGCCCGGGAAATTGCCCGGAAGCCACAAGTCTACATCTTGGATGAACCAACGACTGGACTTGATGTTGAAACTTCGGAAAGTTTATTCACATATCTGAAGCAGAGAGTTGACGATGGCTGCATCGTGTTTACTTCTTCGCATGACCTGACTCTGCTAGAAAATTACGCGAGTCATGTCCTTTTTTTAGATGAGCATGAGCAAAAATACTTCGGCCCGCTTACTGGATTTTTGGATAGCGGTACGAGTTTGCGAGAAAAGTATCTTAATGAACGGAAAGCTGTAGAAAATGAATCCGCAAAATTTTAGAAATATTTCTTTGGGCATTCGCTCAATCAGAATCGTTGCCAACAATGAATGGCGGGCTTTCGTGCACAATAAAGGCCTGCTCTTGTCAATGTTTATGGAACCACTGATCACTTATGGCTTGCTGGTTATGGCCTTAAACCAAAATGTGGCCGCCGTGCACTATGAATCGCTGGTTTTGCCTTACAAGCAGTATGCGTTGACTGGCGTATTGACCTTCTTTATGACCACCCAGATGTCACAAGCAATGTACCGGGCAACAGTTGACAAAGAATACGGCTTACTGGCGATTAAATTCACGAATGGCGTTCAGCCCTGGCATTACTTGACGGGAATGAGCTTCTTTCCAATTGTTGGTCTTCTGTTTCAAAGCGCGGTCTTGATTATCCTCGGACTTGTCACGGGCGGCGTTTACAAGTTAGGCCTGCTGCTGTTGTCTTTACTGGTATTGATCGTTTCACTTGAATTCTGGTCTACGCTGGGAATCGTTTTGAGCACGCGGATTTCCTCTTATCAGCAGCGTGATATCATTATGACCTTGATTTTCTCGCCAGTTGCTTATGCCGCGCCAACGCTTTACGTTTTTAGCAATAATTCACCTCTGATTATTAAAATCTTGGCTTACGTCAATCCCCTGTCTTATCAGTTAAAGGCACTTAGAACCGTCGCCTTTGGCTTGTTTAACGTCAGCGATTTGCTAATCGCCCTGGCGCTTACGGTGCTTATGATTATTTTTGCCCAGATAATTTTACGTAGAATGCCATTAAGCCTGGCCGAAAGATAGTATGATTTCCCCTACAAAATTTGCTTCCTAATTTTAGAGGAAATTTTTCTAACCAAAAAATGCCGCCAAAGCAGAAACACTCTGCTTTAGCGGCATTTTGCCATTAGTTGCTATTTTTCTATTTTAGTCCATAATCGCGCAACTCATGGCAAAGTAGACCAGGCCCAGGCAGGAACAGAAAATGACGACTGGCCAGACAGCTTTAGCGACGTTTTTTTGCCGGATGCCACTGACAACCAGATAGATCACCAAGCCAAGCAAGGTTAAAAGGCCTAGAGCCACGATTAAGAGGTGGTGCCACAGCCAGAAAATCACACTGTTGCCGACAACAAGGAAAACACGTTCCCAAAATGGAAGGCGTGAAGCTTGGTACATAACGACGCCTCCTTAGAGATCAAATATCATACCTATTCTGCTTTAGTTGTGACAATTGTAGCACCAATCATGAGCAAAGCGTAGCGGTTTTTCACTTTTTGTCCAGAATAAATTAATAAGTGCTGTTGAAGAAGGAATACCAAGCTTCAGCAGCACTTATTTTAATATGATTAATTTTTCAGTAGATTACTTCAGAACTACGCCATTGGCGCCAACTGCAGAATAGCGGGCCAAGTCCAGTTGCAAGCTGATAACGGCCTTTGGCAGTTCGTTTTCAGCGAAGTTGGACCGCAATTGGGTGTCCAGGTTAGACGCAATTGAGCGGATTGATTCTGACTTTTCAGTCTTCTTAATAGCTGCTTCAATCAGCTTGCTCAAAGCTGCGTTTGCCTTGACTGCCGGGTCATTTGCGACAGTTTCCAACTGCTTCTTGAATGCTTCTTCTGCTTCATTTTCTTTCTTGTTAAACAACATCGTACAGCCTCCTATAAATGAAAAATTAAACAATATTTTTCGCTTACATTCTAGCACTGTTTGTAATTAGTGGAAGAGGAAAATTGATTCCCTAACAGCTCATTGCAATCTTACCCTTTTTAATCTTTAGTTGCAGAAAAGTACTTATCCGGTCAGTTTTTGGACTGATCCTGTTCTTCTTCCAGTGCTGCGATCTGCTTCTTCTTATCTCTCGAGAAGTAAACTATATCTCCGTTTGGAAAGGATACATATCTTTTAGCCAAATCTACGCTGACAACATTATCCGGATTGATTACGCATGACTGCGAAACCTTTAGCAAAAAATCATTTTCTTCATCCAGCTTAGAAATGTTGCTCTTAAATTCGCTGTCACCATTTGCCGCTACTAAATGAACTTTGTGTTGCATCGTGCTGTTTTCGATATAGTAAATTTCAGAAGCACTGACTCTTTGTAAATACCGGCCGCACTTGTAGCTAAAATACTGATGGTTTACGTGACTTAAAAGGTCCAGATTATCAAAGGCCGCTTGTAGAGTTTCCTTTAGCCGTTGCATAAAGGCGGCTGAGGGCAGTTCCTTGTTGATGTAATCAATTGCACCAATTCGCCGACGATAGGTCAATGGGGCGTATTTATCATACGCTGTCACAAAGATTATCTGCGCGTTGGGATCACGACTTCGAACAAACTCAGCCAAGTCAACGCCCGTCTTAATCCCCTTGTTCAATTCAATGTCTAAAAAATAAAGTGCATTAGTTGTTTCGTTAGCTACCAAATAGCCAGCCACCTCTTCAAAACTGTTGGCAACCAATGCTAATTCCACCTTGCTCTGCCGGTAATTTTCGTTGTCATCTGACAAATTCTCGCTGGCATAAACTATCCTTTGAGCAAGGCTTTCAGCCAAAGACGCATCGTCATCACACACGATAACCTTATATTCCAACTTACTCATCCTCTTCTTGATCAATCGTTAAGTAAAGGTCAAACCAGCCATCCGAAACATTGTATGAGATATCTAATTCCGAATACTTTTGTTCGATATCTTGCAAGTTTGCCAACCCCAGCCCTTGATGTCCTGTTTTCGTTGTAAAGCCTTTAGTTGCTAGATTTGTATGCTGTCTTTTACCCGGAACGATCTTGTTTCGGATTTCAAACTCTAGACTATCTGTTGTTTCTTGGTAAAGCATCGCCTGTATCTCTGGATGACCATTTCTTTCTGAAAGAGATTGACTCTCCTCTAATGCATTGTCAAAGGCAATCCCAATTACTCTAACTAAGTCAAGTTCATCAACATTGCCTGGGATTGATGCAATTATCTGCCGGCATTCAAAGTCATATGGAATGCCAGCCTGATATATAGCATTTAACTTCGTAATGATGATGCTCTTAAGGGTTTTAACTTGGATGTGATTGGCGTCTTTGTACTTAAGAAGAGCTTGGGAATCAAGATTTTCAGCCGAATAACGCTCCAATTTTTCTAGCAGTTCTTGCACATTTCCTTCTTTTGCACTCACCTTTAATGAATTTAATAGATTCCGGTAATCGTGCCTAAATGCCCGAAGATTATCTTCACTTTGTTCAAGGTAGTTAGCATATTCCTCCAGCTCTTTTTGCTTTTGCTGCTGTACTTGATTCCTAACACGTGCGTCTTCTGCCTTTCGTAACGCATAATAAATAATCCAGCTGAAAGCGGCTTGACCAAGTGACAAATAGGAATAAACAATAATAGAGGGTTTGGCCTCATCTAGAAAAACATTGACCAAATTAACCGCCATCATTGAGCAGAATGAATATGCCAATAAGCTCCAAAAGATTTTTCGACACTGATCTTTCAGTCTTTGTAATAGCCACCTCTGGAAATGTTTAATCAGCAAAACACATAGCGAATAGTAAACAATGGACAAGCCCAACGTGCAGAGACTAGACATTAAATCGCTGATATTCGGAATTTTTTGCAAGAAGACAATAATCAAGTCATACAAAAAATCTATCAGTAAGCCTACCATGAATGAGCCCGAAACCTTGAGCAAGCCATATTTTCGATAATACCAGGTGAATAGTATCAATTCCATCAAGCTAGCTACGTTTGTTTCCCATCTTCCTTGTATAGCTATTAAGATTGCCAATACGCACAGTCCGAAAGCAAATATACGATCTCGCCAACCAGTCAGTTTAATTTCAGCTAAATGATAACCAACATATACATCATATACAGCCGAAATAGCAGCTGACAAAAGTCCAGAAATCAATTCAATATATAGTTTAATTTCTTCCATAGTGCTTGTGATGCAATAAGCGGAAAATCAAGGCGGATTCACTCTGTTTTACTTGAGTAGCACCACCAATATAAATGCCAAATTTTTCCATTCCGCCCCCAACGATTTGCCCCAATTCTTCATCTGTCAGCGTTTCAATTTTATGAGATTTATTATCCATAATTTTCTTTCCTTCCGTGAAAAAGTAACCTGTTTTCATCCTAGCAAATTTTTGCGCTTTCGTGAAAAAAAGACGGAATTCGTCAGAATCCGGACCGATTTTTCAACCGCCAACACCTTCCTGCTTTAATGCTATAATTGTAAGAAAACGCGAAAGGAGCTGATTGGATGCCTGAATTAGAGAAGATCGTCGAGCGCCCCTTGATCACCATCACCAACCTGATCTGGAGCTTCAACAAGGAGACCCACCGGGTTCAGCTGCTTCTGGTCAAGCGCAAGGACCAGCCTTTTGCTGACCGCTGGGCGTTGCCAGAAACCCTGCTGCGTGAGAATGAAAGTGCCGACCAGGCTGCCGTACGCCTGATCAAGGAAAAGATCGGCCTGGATCTGCCTGAATCTTCTACCGAGCAGCTGGCCACTTTTACCGCTCCCCACCGGGCTCCCGGTGAGCGGGCTTTGGCTTTGACCTACATGACCTACCTGCCCGCCATGCCAGCGCTTCGCCCTGGCTATGGCGCGACCGCGGTTGCTTGGTTTGCCTTTGAGAATTTTGGCCATAAATATGAGTTGATCTCTAGCGACCAAACCTTTGAAATCGCCAAGGGCTCCCATGCCCTGGCCTTTGACCATGACGAGATCATCGCCGTCGCTATCCAGCGAATCAGAAACAAGCTGGACTACCAGCCAACCATTTTGCAGATCCTCGGACCTGAATTTACCCTGCGGGAAGCCCGTGAAGTCTATGCCCCCTTCTTTCAGACCACAGTCGACAAGATCGACAATTCCAACTTCCGCAAGACCCATGGCTTCTTCTTGACTGAAACCGGCGTGCAGAAAAATTACCATAAAAGCGGACGGCCACCCAAACTATATCGGCTAAAAGACTTGAAAAACAACATTTTATGGAGTAAAGTTGACGCTAAGTAAGTTTAAGTGAACTTTACTTTTATTTTTTGCCTAGCTTTAGGTAAGTTATACTTTTAACTATTATGGAATTATCCAACATCAAGGATGAAAGAGGATTTTTGAAATGACTGAAGAAGCGCTTTTGATCATTGACTACACCAATGATTTCGTTGACGACAACGGCGCCTTAACCTGTGGCAAGCCTGCCCAAGTCCTGGCTGACCAAATCGTCAAATTAGCTGACGAATTCTACAAAGCCAATAAATGGGTCATCCTGCCAACCGACAAGCATTTTAAGGGCAACCCTTACCACCCGGAAACCAAGCTCTTCCCGCCGCACAACCTGCCCGGCACTTGGGGCAGAAAGTTCTATGGCCCACTGGAAGACTGGTATCAAGCCCACAAGGACAGCGACCATGTCGTTTTGCTGGACAAGGGTCGCTACTCTGCCTTCTGTGGCACCGGCTTGGACCTCTTCCTGCGTGAGCGCCATGTTTCCCGCGTCCACCTCACTGGCGTCTGCACCGACATCTGCGTCCTGCACACGGCCATGGATGCCTATAACCATGGCTATGAAATCACCGTTCACGAAAAGGCAGTCGCAGCCTTGAACGATGCCGGCCAAAACTGGGCCCTGAACCACTTCAAGTCCTGCCTGGGCGCTGAAGTCGTTGACTAGCAGGAAAAATTAACGGGAAATCATCCAAAAAGCGAGCAAGCTTCATTCAAAAAATATATAATACTTTTAAGTTCTTGGCTTCTTCGTTGAGAACGAAAGTTTGTTTTTTATATTGAGAAAGTAGATTTTTTATACTATGTCTTTATCACACGCATTAATCACTGACCTTTACGAATTTTCAATGGCCAATGGGTACTTTGAAACCCTGCCCCGCGATACTGAAGCCGTATTTGACGTCTTCTACCGCAACGTGCCAGACAACGGCTCATTCGTGATCGCTGCCGGCCTGGAGCAAGTCGTTGAACAGCTTAGAGGCTTCCACTACACCAAGGAAGACATTGACTACCTCAAGAGCCTGCACCAATTCAGCGATGAATTCATTTCATACCTGGAAACCATGACTTTTGACTGCGTCGTTTACGCGATTCCAGAAGGCACGCCAATCTTCCCACGCGTGCCAATCCTCACGGTCAAGGGGCCTTTGATCCAATGCCAATTGCTTGAAACCTTCGTTTTGAACCTGATCAACCATCAATCCTTGATTGCAACCAAGTCACGCCGGATCAACCTGGCTGCTGCCGGCCGGCCAGTCATGGAATTCGGTGCCCGCCGGGCTCAAGGTCCTGACGCTTCCGTATTGGGCGCCCGGGCTGCTGTTATCGGCGGCTGCGGCTCAACCAGCAACTGCCTGTCCGCTGCCAAGTTCAACATTCCTGTTGCCGGCACCATGGCCCACGCTTGGGTTCAAAGCTTCCCAACCGAGCTTGAAGCCTTCGAAAGATGGGCTGACGTTTACCCTGGCAACGCCCTGCTCCTGGTCGACACCTACGACGTCGTCAAGTCCGGCGTGCCAAACGCCATCAAGGTCTTCAAGCAATTGAAGAAGAAGGGCTACAAGAAGTTCGGGATCAGAATTGACTCCGGCGACATCGCCAAGCTGTCAAGAAAGGCCCGCAAGATGATGGACGACGCTGGCTTCCCAGAAGCAACCATCACCGCTTCCAACGCCTTGAACGAAAACGTCATCCACTCTCTGCTGCAAGAAGGTGCCCCACTGGACAGCTTCGGCGTTGGCGAACAATTGATTACCAGCTCCAGTTCTCCAGTCCTGTCCGGCGTCTTCAAGCTGGCCGCTTTGAAGATGGACGGCGGCGAATGGGAGCCAAAGATCAAGCTGTCCAACTCCAAGGAAAAGGTGACCCTGCCTGGTGAAAAGAAGGCCTACCGCCTCTACCACAAGGGGACCAAAAACGCCTTCGCTGACGTCATTGCCCTGGCCGATGAGAAGCTGCCTGATGAATTCGTCGGCGTAAACATGGACCCAATGATGACCGAAACCGAAGCCGACTTGAAGGACTTCGACGCTGTCCTTTTGACCCAAGTAGTCGTTGGGCCAAAGGCCAAGTCAATCGAAACCGATACTTTCAAGATTCAAAAGCACATGTACGAAAAGCTGGCTGAACTGCCAGAAGAAACCCAAAGACTTTTGAACCCAGACCGCTACCCTGTCTACTTGACTCCAGCCTTGGCTGAACTGCAAGCCAAGATGATCAAGGACATCAAGGGCAAGTAAGCCTGAGCTAAGCCGTCTTTTAAAGCAGCACCTGGATTTTTCCAGATGCTGCTTTTTTAATGACAGAAGGATGGGAAAACGAACATGAAGCAAATCTTGGAAAGCGGCCTCCTGCTCTTAAACCTGGCCGCTTGCGCCCTCTACGGGATCGACAAGGTCAAGGCCAAGCTGCACGCCTGGCGCATCCCCGAACGGGTCCTGCTCGCCTGCGGCCTGCTGGCGCCGGTGGGGGCAGGTCTGGGAATGCTGCTTTTTCGCCACAAGATCCGCAAGCCGCGCTTCTATCTGGCCCTGCTTGCCGGCATCATCCTGTGGCTGCTGGCTTATTGCCTGATCCGCGGCCTTTAAATCTGCCAACCAAAAAATCCTGCCGCAAGCGACAGGATTTTTTCATGCAATCTTATCTATCCAACAATTCGGCGGTACACGCGCGTGGTAATGGCGTAGATGGCCAGGTAGAAGGCGAAGACGGCCACGGTCACCCAAAAGGCAACCTTCAGCATCATCGCGGAGTTGTAGATGCTGAACTCATACAAGACCTTCTTGACGGCAGGCGCCGCGATCAGCATGTTCAGCAAGCCCCCGGCCAGAGGGAAGAAGAAGATCAGCAGCACTTGCACGTGGATAGCCTGGCTGCTTTCCTGCTCGCTCAGCCCCACCTGCTGCATGGTCACGAATCTGGACCGGTCGGCATAGGCTTCAGAAACCTGCTTGAAGTAGATCACGACCGCGGTCGTCAGGATCAGGGCCACGCTGATCATCAGGCCAATCATGATCACCCCGCCCATCAAGCTGGTATAAATGGACTCATTCATGGCCGCGCCAGTGAAGTTGATGGGGGAGGCGTTGACGTTTGAGAGATTGTATGCCAGCTTTTTCTCGTAGTTCAGGCGCTGCTTCAAGCTGGAGCCGGCGATCCGGTAATTATAAGCATAGACATAGACCGGCTTGGCTTGCTTGGGCAGAGTCTTGACGATCACCCAAACTGGCTCCAGGACTGCGTGATTTGGATTGTAGGCCCACTTGAACTGGTCCAGCTGCTTGATCTGGTACTCTTTCTCGTAAATGGTCAAACTGGTCCCCATCCGGCTCTGACGGGCATGAACCAAAGCCTGGCTGCCCTTAAGACTGATTTTTTGCCCCGTCAGCTTCTGGTAGTTGGCTTGATCCAGCAGCATCAGGCTGGTATTGGCCGTACTCGAAAAAGTCCTGCTGACTTTCAGCTGGTTCCCAGTCCGCTCAGCGAAAACCGGGTCCGCCATCTTAAACTCCGTCACTGGCCCCCGCTTGGTGCCGGCCTTGACTGACGTCTTTTTGATATAAGCTCGGGTCCGCTTAAGCAGAGGCTTTTCCGTCTGGATAACCACGTCTTTAGGGTTCCAAGACTTTAAGGCTTCCTCTTTCCCGCTGTAACCGGAGATAGAGCCAAACAGCACCACCATCACGGCGGAAACCATCAGGCAGACTGAAGCCAGGCTGGCGCCGTTGGCCCGCATTCTCTGAAGCAGGCCGGAAACGGCAATGAAGTGCTTGGGCTGGTAGTAGTAGCGCTTGCGGGTCTGCAGAAACTTGAGCAGGACCACGCTGGCGGCGATGAAGACGAAGTAGGTCCCGGCAATTACCAAAAAGGCCGCGCCAAAGAAGCGCATCAGCGCGCTGGCCGTTGGCTTGGTGGTCACTGCCAGCCAGTAGCCCCACCCTACCAGGATCACGCCAATTGCTCCGCCCAGGTAGGGGGTCTTCTTGCCCACCTTGGCCGCTTTTTTGCCGGAATTCCACAATTGCCGCGGCGTCATGCTTTTGACCTTAATGGCATCCAAGATGAACAGGCAGGCAAACAAGGCCGTCAGGAGGCTGGCCGTTTTGCCAATCGCCGCCAAGGACAGCCAGCCTTCCTTGACTTTGGTCAGCTTGAGCAGCTTGGCATAGCTCTGAAAGGCGATTTTTTCAAAAATCTGCCCGACCACGACGCTCCCGGCCAGGCCAGACAGCAGAAGGTAAAGCTTCTCCAGGCCAATCATGGCGATCAGGTTCTTAGATGTCATCCCCAGCATGCTGTAAAGGCCCATCTCCTGCTCGCGGCGGCGGGCAATGAAGTTATTGGCATAAACCATGAAGGCCGCGGTCAAGATAATGACGATCCAAGATCCCAGCTGCAGCAGCACGTTGGTCGCGAAGCCGGATTCCAAGTCCTGCAGGCTGCTGTTGGCCATCAGGGCGTAAAAAATATAGTTCAAAGCGCCCAAAACCAGGACTGACAAGAGGTATGGCAGGTAGACCTGGCGGTTGCGCTTGAGGCTGGAGATGACTAGCTTATTGAGCATCTGCATCACCGCCCGTCAAAGCTACCATGGCATTATTGATCTGCTCCTGGTAAGTCCGCTGGTCCAAGTCGCCCCGGAAGATTTCGTGGTAGATCCGCCCGTCCTTGATGAAGAGGGTCCGCTTGGCATAGCTGGCCGCGGCAGTTGAGTGGGTCACCATGATGATCGTCTGCCCCTTCCCGTTGACCTCGTCAAACAGGTGCAGCAGCTGCTTGGAAGTCGCTGAATCCAGCGCCCCGGTAGGCTCATCGGCCAGCAGGAGGTCTGGGCGCGCGATCAAGGCTCTGGCCACGGCAACCCGCTGCTGCTGGCCGCCAGAAGCCTCAACCGGATAGCGGTCCAAGATCGGGCTGATGCCCAGCTTAGGCGCCAGCTCCTGCAGCCGCTGCTCCATTTCATCGACCGGCGTCTTGGCCAGAACCAGCGGCAAGAAGATATTGTCCTTGTTGGACAGACTGTCCAAGAGGTTGAAGTCCTGGAAGACAAAGCCCAGGTGCTCCCGGCGAAAGCGCGCCGCCTCATCCGGCTTAAGCGTGCCTAAGTCCTGCCCGCCTAAAATGGCCTGCCCGCCCGTAGCCTTGTCCAAGGTGGCCATGATGTTGAGCAGGGTGCTCTTGCCGGCGCCGGATTCCCCCATGATGGCCACGTACTCCCCTTTTTCCACGGTGAAGTTGATGTCCTTCAGGGCCGTCACGGCATTGGCGGCTTTTTCATTGTAGACTTTTTTGACATGATTCAGTTTTAAGAGTGGCATCTCTTTGGCTCCTTTCATCGTCCCTTTGCTTGATGCTTCTATTATAGAAAGCCCCCGCTCCTTTTCCTACTTACGAAAGTGGCAACTAGCTTACGTTTTCGTAAGGTGGCAATTTAAAATTCCTGCCAGAAAAAGGCCACATTATCTCAAATACGTGGATAATGTGGCCTTTATCGTTAATTTGCTTCAAATCTCCAGGCTTGCTTGGCGTCAGGCGCCCTTGACCTGGTCGACTGGAAAGATTACCCGGGCCGCGACGCCCTTGGCTTCCGAGGTGACGGCGACGCCCAAGCCCAGCTTGTCGGCCGCTTCTTTGACGAAATACAGGCCCATCCCCGTCGACTGGGCGTTGTGGTGGCCATTTTGACCGGTAAAGCCCTTCTCAAACAGGCGCGGCTGGTCGCTGGCCGCGATCCGCGGGCCTTCATCATAAATCGTCAGGGCCTGGTCCTTAAAGTAGATCCTGATCTGATCGCCGGTTGAATACTTCAAGGCATTGCTCAAGAGCTGCTGCACGATGAAGCGCAGCCACTTGCGGTCTGTCAACACCTGGACTTCAGCCAGGTCTACTTCGGGGATGACCCCTTTTTCCAAAAAGACGGCCATGTTCTGGGCCAGCAGCTCGCTGACCAGGCTGGTCAGCTTGCACCAGGCAAAGTCAAAGTCGTTCTGGTCCGCGGCCAGGCGCTGACCGCCCAAGAGCAGGTCGAGCTGGTAGTCCGCCTGCCTGAGCGGCTGCTCCAGGTCCCGGCTTTGCACCTGGCTGCCCTGGCTGGCCAGGCCGCTGATCTCAGTCAGGGAGTTCTTGATCTCATGAGCCAGCAGCTCCATCTGCTCAACTTCTTCCTGGGCCTTTAGGTTCCAGGCCTGCTCGCTTTTCTGCTTGTCAGCCGCAAGCAATTGGGCCCGCTTGATCAGGGCCAGTTCGCTGGGGCTGGCGGCCTTCAAGGCCCTTTGCCCGTCCCAGCGGCGAATTTCTGCCGTCTTCTTCCTTTCATGCAGGAAGTCGCCAACCAGCCAGGCCAGCAAAAAGGGCAGCGTATAGCGGATCAAGTCGCCCCAAGCCTCCAAGCGGCAGCCATAGAGGTTCAGGACCAAGGCCGCGAAGGCCAAAACAAGCGCGTACAGCAAGAGCAGGGGCAACGCTTTTTTCAGGTACTGGCGGTAAAAAGTCTTCTTCATTGCATCCCCCTAGTCCACGATCCGGTAGCCCACGCCCCGCTCCGTCAACAGCTGCTTGTCCAGGTCCAGCTGGTGGAGCTTGCCCCGCAGGCGCGAGACGTTGACGTTCAAGGTGTTTTCGTTCAAGTACTTGCCGCCCTGCCAAAGCAGCTCCAGGATCTCCCGCTTGGAAACGGCCTGACCCTTTTGCCTGAGCAGGATCTGCAGCATGGCCCCTTCCGTTGGCGTCAGCTGCACGGCCTGCCCGTCCTTGACCAGTTCGTTGGTCAGGCTGTTGAAGCTGGCCCCGGCAAAAGCCAGCTGCCTGCCCACCTGAGGCTTGTTGCGCCGCAGGATCGCCTGAATCTTGGCCAGCAGAACCGCCCCGGAGAAAGGCTTCATTATATAGTCGTCCGCCCCGGCGGAAACGGCATGCATCACGTTGGCGTCAATGTCCGCGGCCGAAATCACGATAATCGGCACGGTGCTCTTCTTTCTGACCTCCTGGATCCAGTAGAAGCCGTCAAAAGTTGGCAGGGTGATGTCGCACAAGACCAGGTCCGGCTGGCTCGCGACTGCTTCTTCTGCCACCCGGTTCCAGTCCTTGACCACGACTGGCTCATACTGCCATTTGCGCAAAGTCTGGCTGATATTGGCAATAATTTGCTGGTCATCTTCGACCAGCATGATTCTTTCCATGCTTCCTCCTTACTTGCCTTGATATTGTGGCAAAACGAAGCGTTCAATGGCCTCTGCTACCCCGCCGTGCAGGTAGTCATGCTCGGTAATTGCATCGCAATCCGCCCGCATCTCAGGCGTGGTGTTGGCCATGCCAACGCCCAGGCCGGCCGCCTTGATCATGGCATCGTCGTTGAAGCTGTCGCCTAAGGCCATTGTTTCCCGCAAGTCCAGGCCGATTTCAGCGCACAGGCGCTTTAAGCCATTGCCTTTATTGACGCCAACGGGGTTGAACTCCAGGTAGCGGCTGGAAGAGCAGCTCATCTCCGTCCGTTCCTCCATGTCGCCCATTTTGCTTCTGATCTGCTTGATCTTGGCAAAATCGGGATTCTCATACAGAATCTTCACGAATTTCTCGCCGCTTTCGCGCAGGCGGTCCAAGGTCGGGTCCGTGATTTCGATCAAGTCCAGCCGCCCCCGGCAGAATTCCCGCTCTTCGTCAGTCAAATTATAGGCAAAAACCTTGTCCTCACTGTAAATGTGCATGCAGACGCCATACTTCTGCCCGCGCTCATAGAGCTCTTCGATCAGCCCGTAGTCCATCCCGGTAAGGCTGATCAGGCGCGGCCCCTGATTTTCATAGATGGCCCCACCGTTGTAAGTGATGGCGTACTGGCCAGGCGCGTCTTTGATCCCCAATTCCTCAAGCGTCTGCTGAATCGAGCCAAAGCCGCGGCCCGTGGCAGGGACGAACTTGATACCCAATTCCTGGCACTTGCGAATGGCAGCCAGGTTCTCCTGGCTGATATGGTGGTCAGGACCCAGCAGGGTCTCGTCCAAGTCGCTCGCGATCAATCTGTACATCTTGCCTGCTCCTTTCTAAGCTGCTTGTTCTGGCTGCTTTCGTTTTTCCCTTACTTAACTATACAATTGACTGCCACAAGAAAAAAGAATCTCCGCTTGGCGAAGATTCTTTAGCTGGCTATTGCAGGCTCTTAAGCATCTTGAAGGCCGTTTCCGTGCTATGAGCCTTCATCTGGTACACGCTGGATCCCTTAGACCAAGTGATCACGGTGTTTAACGAGCCCAGGCTCTCGCCGACGTCGACCTGGACGCTGGCATTGCTGTCGCTGGCCGGCAGACCATACTGCCGGTAAAGCTTGAGCAGGGCCTTGGCCGTTGGAAGCGCCTCTTGCCCTTGCACCTGGCTGGCCCGCACGACGAAGGACCACTGGCCCTGATTGAACTGCAAGTAGGTCGATCCGGCCGCTCCTTCCTCAGTCCCAGTCACTTGGCCGTCAAGCTTGACCGTTGGCAGGCCGCTCTTGGGCTCCTGGTAGTTGATCAGGCTGCTGGCGTCAGTCACGTTCTTGTTTTCCGTCAAGACGACGTATGGCTTTTCCTTGGCCACCTGGCTGGCGTTCAACGGCAACGGACTATTGCCGACGCTGTAGTAGACGACGTTCTGACTGGCAGAACTCGTCCAGCGCGCGTTCAAATTTTCGCTGCCCTGGCCCAGGCCGTCAACCGTTGGCAAAAGCATCCCCGGCAGCTGGGTTCGCAGCTGGGCCGTCAAGCTGCTCATGCGGCTAGCGGTTGAACTAGATGCGGACTTAGAGCTGGCGCGGCTTGAGGCGGATTTGCCTGAGCTGGCGGCGGAACTAGCCGCGGACTTAGAACTGGCGCGGCTTGAGGTGGATTTTTTCTTTTGAGACTGGCTGGAAGCCTGACTGGACTTTTCCTGGCTTTGGCTTTGCTCTTGGCCCTGGCTTCCGCAACCCGCGAGCAAGGCCGCGGACGCGAGGAGCAGGCCAAGGACTTGTTTTCTATGTTTCATTGCCTACACTCTTTCCGTTGAATACTTATCCCTGCTTTTTGCTTGTTCACCTTTAATTATAAACTTGGATAAGGCTTTCATAAAGAAAGAGCCCCTTAAGACTTAGCTAATTTTTGGTAAAAAGCTTTAGCTGGTCTTCTTGCTCGAGACTGCGCTTTAGGCCTTAGTCAACCGACGCGTTTTTTAAAAATACGCGAAAAAACACCCACCTAACTGAGCACTGTCAATCAGTTAATGGTTTGACGCTGCTAAGCTAGATGAGTGTTTTAGGCCGTCCTCCGCTTAAAGGCAATGCCTTAATTCAATGACATTGGCCCGCTGGACAGCTTTCATGGTCTATCTTCTTGAGGAAATCGTGACTTCACCGGCGATATCCTTGTTGAAAAAGGCCCGGATCTCTTCCAGATCCATCTCCTGGCCCAAGGCCCACATCAGCTTGGTTACGGCACTTTCACTGGTCATGTCGCGGCCGCTGATGGCCCCTTCAAGCAAAGCAGCCCGGCCGACCTCGTACTTGGTCAGGTCAGTCCGCTCGTACAAGCACTGGCTGCAAGCGATAACCGGGATCCCCTGCTTGATGATCTCGCCCACGGCCTTGACCATGTTCCGGCGCATATAGTTCATCCCGCCCAAGCCATAAGCTTCGATGACGATCCCCTTGCATCCGGCGTCAACCATGGCTTTGAGCATGGCCGGATCAAAGCCTGGGAAAAGCTTGACCATCGCCACATGGGGGTTGACCTTGGTGTTCAGGGTGCAGATGGCGTGCTCGCTTGGCACATACTCATTCGCTGAGTGCTTGATGTCGATCCCGTCGGAAGTTACCTGGGCGACTGGATCCATGTTGATGGACTTGAAGGCGTCAAAACCGGTGGTTCTGATCTTCACGCAGCGGCATCCCCGCATGATCTGCCGGTTGAAGGCAATGTAGATCCCCGGCTTGCAGGTCGCCGCGGCAGCGAAGGCCACGCGGAGGTTGTCCGGGGCATCGCTCAAGATAGCCTGCATAGGCACCTGGCTCCCAGTAAGAACGACTGGCAGGTCAATCCCCTGAAGCATAAAGGTGAGCATTGAGGCCGTGTAGGCCATGGTATCCGTCCCGTGGGAGACGACGATGCCGTCGTAGCCCCGGCGGAGCTGGTAAATTTGTTCGGCGATGTAGGTCCATTCTTCTGGCTGGATATTGGATGAGTCCAGGGAAAGGATGTCCTTGGCCGTAATTTCATAAGGCTGCCCGCCCAAAGTATGGAGGAGCTCAGCACCGGATTGTCCGGGCACTAAGCCCTCTTCTGAAGCTACTGAGGCAATGGTACCTCCTGTTGACAAGAGCAGAATCTTTTTCTTGGTGTTAGTCATGGTGTCCCCGCTTAATAACTTGTATGTTTGCGAAAAAATATTTGCACGTCTCCACTTTAACCGCTCGTTTTTCTATTTGCAAGCCGCTTCTTTTGTTCCTGCTCATCAGCCTGGACCAGGAACTGATAAAGGCGCTCCATGTACTCCTTGTACTGGGCCAGCTCCTGCTCGCTGTAGAGGCTTTCGATCTTATCGTGGAACTGGTGCACTGACGCCAAGGCCTCTTGACACTTTCCCTCGCCTTCTGGCGTCAGCTGGATAATCTTGACCCGCTTGTCCATTTCACAGACGCGGCTGATCACGTAGCCCTTGCCATCCAACCGGGCGACGATGCCGGCCATCGTTGCCTGGGCCACTTCAAAATGGGTTTCCAGCTTCTTTAACGGTGCCCGCTTGTCTGGACATTTCTTATACAGGTAAGCCAACACGTGAAATTGCGAGAAGGTCAGGCCCATTTTCTGCAAGGCGCGGTTGCCATGCTTGGCCATTAAGTCGTAGTTTCTCTTCAAGAGCAGGCCGAAATCTCTATCCATTCTTCAATCTATCCCCTTGTTAAATTATCCACGTTTTCAGCCCAGCAGCTGAAAACAATAGCATGCTTTTGTTGTCGTTCTATCATTCTAACATTTTTTCCGCGAAAGCAAAAAGGACTGAGCCAGCCAGCTCATTCCTTTAATGGCTATTTTTCAAGTTTCTTGGCCTCATCCATGATGGTCTGATAGACGGCCTTGACCGCGACCGCGTATTCCGGCCGTCCCGCCAGCCTGGCCACCTTGTCCAAGACCTGCCCCTCGCGCTTAGGGTCATAACCGGCGATTTCCTGGGCCTGCTTGACCGCGCCAACCTGGCGGACAATGTCGTAGCGCTTGACCAGAGCCGCTACCAGCTCCCGGTCGGCTTCATCGATCTGCCCACGCAAGGCGGCTAATTCTCTGGTTTTCATTTTCGCTTTTTCCTTTATTTTCATCTGAATTCCTATCGAATAATTTTATCTGTAAGTCCAGCTTATCACACCAGCTTTTATACATTTTTCTTTCATCAAAGCTTTACGCAGACTTTGCAAAAAAGTTGAGCTAGACCGCTTTACGAAAGGAAATGAAAGTATTATCATATAAATGAGAAAATTACGATTGGGTTGAGCGTCCCACCAAGCGCTCGGCTTATCTTTTGGTAAACTATTGTTATCAGTGTAATTTTTCACATCACAGAGAACGCGAGCCACGTCCAAGGCTCGCGTTTTTTGTTTGCCGGCCTAGTTCTTGGTCACGTCGATCCAGGCTTCATAGCCCGAGTACTTTTCCAGGTCAGGAATTGATAATTTTACCGCTGAATTTGACGAGCCAGCTGCCGGGAAGACTTCCTCATGGCGCTTAAGCGACTCATCCAGGTAGACTTGGACCCCGTCTTTGACCGCGAAGGGGCAGACCCCGCCCGGCGCGTGGCCGACATAGTCCTCAACCTGGTCAAAGGGAATCATCTTGGCCTTCTTGTGGAAGACGCCCTTGTACTTGTGGTTATCGATCCGGGCTTCGCCAGCCATAACGATTAAAACCGGCTCATCATTGACCAGGAAAGACAGGGTCTTGGCAATCTGGTCAGGCTCAGTGGACAAAGCCTCAGCCGCCAAATCAACCGTTGCCGATGATTCAGGCAATTCGATCACATCGACGCCCGTGCCCGCGAAAAATGCTTTTACTTTGTCTACTGCCATATTTCATGCCTCTTTCTTTGCAAATCAAAATCAGATTCTAGATTAATTTTAAATTAGAAAGTAGTATACCTCTTTTATTTGTCTTTCACAATAAAAAGGACCTGAAAAATTTGTCTTTCTTTTGCCTTCTGCAAAAAAATAAGCGTCAGCCTAGTGGTGACAAAGGCCGGCGCTTATTTCACTCAGGGAGCCACGATCAAAGGAATGAAGGAGTCGCGTGGCTCATCAAGCATCATGCATACGAAATTTTAGATATTGTGTTGAGTGTATATGAAAAAATATGCTGTTGCAATCACAAACAAAAATAAAGAAAAGGGCCAGGGAGGGATCGCGATGTCTTTGCCAGCTCCCCAGCTCAGCTTAAGTATAAGACAAGCAGGCAAAAGTCCCAGCAGTAAAGCAGGCAAAACGTCCGTTCTTGAGACACCTTTCAGTTTTTGTCTGATTAAGGTGCAAAAGCCTTTATTTTGCCAAAAGCTTTGTTATATTTGTCGCAGAGGATTATTAGAGTGATTGATTTCGGAGATGGACAGGAATGAGACAAAACGAAAACAGGATGAGGCGCGATATCTTGCTGGCAATGAAGACAATGCTGAGCAGGAAGCGGTTTGAGGAGATTACGGTTGCCGACATCTGCAAGGAGGCCATGATTCACCGCAGCTCTTTCTACCGCTACTTTCGCGACAAATATGAGGTCGTGGATGAGCTTTTCATGACCTTGATCCGCCAGCTGCTGGCGGACACGAAGACGTCCACGGACGCCATTGAGCAGATCAAGGCCTTCATGCATGAGAACCTGACCCTCCTGCACAATCTCAGCCCGCAGAACCAGGGCCGGATCAATTTCTACCCGGACACCATGCACCTGATCCAGGACCTGCTCGCTGAATCCCTGCACATGACGGAAGCGGCAGGCACGACCGACCAGGACCCTCTCCTGCACCAGATCAAGATCGCCGATAATCCTGAAATGGCCATCGCCTTCTACAGCGGCGGCATCATGGGCCTTTTTGAAAACTACGACATCTTTGACCACCCCGATCGGATCGACAAGCTGCTCAACCACTGGAAGGAAATGCGGCTTTCCGCGCCAGCTGAAAATAAGCAAAAATAAGCACCGAACTATGAGACGACTAGTTCGGTGCTTATTTACCTCGTAAAAATGCTCTTATTCCAATTCCATTTCCAGCTTCTTGACGGCGGCGTTGACCTTGGCGATATCGCTTGGCATTGTCGTGCAGCATCCCCCAACGATCGTGGCCCCGGCATCCAGCCAGTCCTTAGCCGCGGCCCCAAAGCTGGTGTCTTCAGCTGGATACTTCCACGCCTTGGCCTCTGGATCATATTCAGCGCCAGAATTTGGATAGATCACGACCGGCTTCTTGGCCACGGACTTGACCGTCTTGACGGCGGCTGAGCCCCATTCCAGCTTAAAGCAATTAATGCCGGCCGCGAAGACCTGCGGGTCATCCTGCACGGCCTGGATGGCCGCGGTCAAAGGCGTCCCCTCACTGATGGTTTCCGGGTCCTTTAACGAGAAGCTGACGTAGACCGGGATCTCCGGGTACTGGTCCTTGAGGTAGGCCAGAATGGCCTGCACCTCGTCCAGCCTCGGCTGGGTCTCAATGGCCAGGCAGTCGACCCCGCTCTTGACCAGCTCTTCAATCCGCGGCGCGTGGAAGTCCACGTATTGGTCGCGGCTTAGCAGGTAGTCGCCCCGGTACTCGCTTCCATCGGCCAGGTAGGCCCCGTAAGGGCCCACGGACCCAGCCACGAAATTGTGGATGCCAGTCCGCTCCTCGTAATCGTCACGGGCCTTAAGCGCGATCTCCGCGGCCTTTTCCATCAAGCCCCGGGCCTCGCTGGCGCTTAAGCCATGCTTCTCAAAAGCTGGGATGCTGGTCTGGTAGGTATCCGTGATCGTCATCCGGGCTCCGGCCTTAAAATACTCGTAGTGGACCCTGTAGACCCGTTCAGGATGGTCAAGCAAAGCCTCAGCCGTCCATAAGTCGGTATTGGTCTGCTCACCCCAAGCTTCCAAAGGGGTTGACATGGATCCGTCCAGCACGAGTGGTTCTTTTAGCAACGATAATAAATCCGTCATTGGGAATCCCCTCCCTACTCACCTGTTTATTATGCTATTATAGTTATTATTTTAAATAGAATTTAGCGTAAATAAAAGAGGAATGCTTCATGACTCAAGAAAAAAACAAAGGAAAAGTCGAGCACCTGGAACGAAAAATGGAGGCCCGGCATATCCAAATGATCTCCCTGGGCGGGGTCATTGGGACGGGACTCTTCCTTAGTTCCGGCTATACCATCAGCCAGGCCGGGCCAATTGGGACCATCCTGGCCTACTTCGTCGGAGCGGTATTGGTTTACGCCGTCATGCTCTGCCTAGGCGAATTGTCCGTGGCCATGCCTTACACCGGCTCTTTTCACGTCTATGCCAAAAACCTGCTCAACCCGGCAACGGGCTTCGTCGTTGCCATTCTCTATTGGCTGACCTGGACCATTGCCTTGGGCAGCGAGTTCACGGCCTCAGGGATCATCATGCGCCACTGGTTCCCCAGCATCCCGGTCTGGGTCTGGAGCCTGGTCTTCATGATCCTGATCTTCATGTCCAACTACTTCTCCGTCCGCGTCTTCGCGGAGAGCGAGTTCTGGTTCGCGGCCGTCAAGGTCTTTGCCATCGTTGCCTTTATTGTTTTGGGCGGGCTGGCAGTCGTTGGCCTCATCCCGGTCAAAGGCTACGCTCACGCCCCGCTTTTGACCAACCTGACCAAGGACGGATGGTTTCCGACCGGCTTTAAGGGCGTCTTTACGACCATGCTGACGGTCAACTTTGCCTTTTCAGGGACGGAATTGATCGGGATCACCGCCGGGGAGGCCAAGGATCCGGAAAAGACCCTGCCTAAGGCCATCCACACCACCCTGTGGCGCTTGATCATCTTCTTCATCGGCTCCATCTTCGTGATGGCCTGCCTGATCCCTTACAAGCAGGCTGGCGTCAGCGAAAGTCCCTTCGTCCACATCTTCAAGATGATGGGGATTCCTTTTGCCAGCGACCTGATGAACTTCGTCGTGCTCACGGCCATCATTTCCGCCGGCAACTCCGGCCTCTACGCCTCCACGCGAATGCTGTGGTCTTTAGGCAATGAAGGAACGATTCCGGTCGTCTTCGCCAAGACCAACAAGCGGGGCATCCCCGCCATCTCCCTGGTCGTAAGCATGCTGGGCGGGATTCTGTCCCTGCTGACCAGCATCTACGCCGCGGACACGATCTACCTGGTCCTGGTTTCCATCTCCGGCTTGGCGGTCGTCTTCGTCTGGATGGCCATCGCCCTTTGCGAGTTGAACTTCCGCAAAAAGTGGCTCAAGGATGGCCACCAGGTCAGCGAGCTGAAGTTCAAGACCCCGGGCTACCCCTTCACCCCTTGGTTCGCCTTCCTGGCCAGCCTGGCTTCCTGCCTCCTGATCTGGTTTGACCCCAACCAGCGGGTGGCCCTCTACGCGACCATCCCCTTCGTCATTCTCTGCTACCTGGCCTACTACTTCTACGCCAAGCACAAGCAGCACACTAGCATCAATGATTAGCAAACAGCCAGAACCCGCGTGGGCTCTGGCTTTTTTGTCTTTCGGGAATCGAATCAAATCACGCCAATCCAATCAAATCAAGCCTAATCAAATCATTGACGAGATTGACGTGATTGGATTAGAATAGTTACTAGGCCAACCGACTAAAAAATGGGGGAAAATCGTTATGTTCAATCCAAACGCCAGCGAAAATTTTGAAAGCCAGCTCTCCTACCGGCAGGATTTGACCTTTAAGAGTCTGAACCAGGTCCTGGCCGACCACCAGCTGCCGGCTGCCCAAACGCCGGCCCAGCTTTTGGGCCTGGGCCAGTTCAGCAATCTGGACCTGCTTTTGTCAGACCAGTGCCCCTACTCGATCAAGTGTGGGGTCTTCAAAGGGGTGACCCAGGATGAGTTCCTGGACCGGCAGGAGTTCACCGGCTCTTTGGCCGCCCAGTTCGCGGCCGTCTACCGCTTCATTGACCAGCACAACCCAGTCAAGAGCCAGATCAAGGGCCTTTACCGGGAAGACCAGCGGACTTATCCACCGCAGGCTATCCGCGAGGCCTTGATGAACTGCATTATCCACAGGGACTATTCCAATCCAGCCAGCACCTTGATCAATGTCTACGTTGACCGGATTGAGTTCATCTCTTACGGCGGCCTCGCGGACGGAATTACCGAAGCTGACGTCAAGCTGGGCCTGTCAGTCTGCCGCAACCCGCACCTGGCCCAGTTCTTCTACCGGCTCAAGCTGGTAGAATCCTACGGCACGGGCTTGGCCCGGATCAAGAGTGCCTACGAGGGCGCGGCCGACCAGCCCGTCATCATCCCTGCCCCGGCTTCTTTCAAGGTGGTCCTGCCAGCCTACCAGCTTAAGAGCATTAAGCTTAAGCCAAAGGCCAAGGCTAAGCCCCAGCCGGCGCCGCAGTCAGCCCGCCCCAAAGCCGCCAAGAGCGTGGCCCCGGCTGGCAACGAGCAGGCCGTCCTGGCTTTTGGCCAAGACCACGCGGAATTCATCCGAAGCGACATCGAAAAATTGCTGGGAGTCAGTCCGGCCACGGCTACCCGCCTGCTCCGGCAAATGGAGGGCAAGGGCCTTATCACGAAGCGCGGCAAGGCCAAAGCCATCCGCTACCGGATCGCGGAATAAGAGCGGCAATTTTTTCTAAAAAAGCGCTTCCCATTGAATCAGTCCGGCTCATAAATGCTAGTATATGTAAGGACCCAACCGGTCCAAACAATGAAGCAAATTAGAAAGAATCAAACAAGCAATGAAACCATTTACCCCAATTCTGCTGGGCAGCGACATCAACGTCTACGGGATGGCACGCTCCTTCCATGAAGCTTACGGAATCAAGGTCCAGGCCTGGGGCTCTTCCACCCTGGCCCCGACCCGCTACTCCAACATCGTTGATATCGAGGTCCACCCCGGCTTTACCGAGGATCCAGCCTTTATCGAAGTCATGCGGGAAAAGATCAAGGAATACCAAGACCATCCCGAGCCAGTCATCCTGATTTCCTGCGGGGACGGCTATTCCGAGCTTTTGGCCAAGCACAAGGCTGAATTGGAAAAGGCCTTTATCGTGCCCTACATCAACTATGACCTGCTGGAAAAGCTGATCTCCAAAGAGGGCTTCTATGAAGTCTGTGAAGAATACGGCCTGCCATATCCAAAGACCCACATCATCACCATGAAGGACTACCAGGATGGCTCCTATGAAAACGTACCGTTCCCCTTCCCGGTTGCCTTAAAGCCAGAAGACCCAGTGTCCTGGCTGGACGTGCAGTTTGAGGGCCGCAAGAAGGCCTTTGTCATCAAGGACTTTGCTGAATTCAAAGACATCGTGGGCAAGATCTACACCAACGGCTACAAGGAAGACCTGATCTTGCAAGACTTTATCCCAGGCGACGACTCCAACATGCGGGTTCTGAACGCTTATGTGGACAAAAATCATAAGGTCAAGATGATGTGCCTGGGCCACCCGCTTTTGGAAGATCCAGACCCAATCGCCATTGGCAACTACATGGTGATCGCGCCGGACTATGATGAGCAGCTCTACCAGACCGTTCAGGCCTTTTTGGAAAAGATCCACTACACAGGGATGGCCAACTTCGACATCAAGTACGACCGCCGCGACGGGATCTACAAGTTCTTTGAAATCAACCTCCGCCAAGGCCGCTCCAGCTTCTATGTGACCCTGAACGGCTACAACCTGGCCAAGTGGTACATCGATGACTACGTTGAGGACTTCCTCAAGGATCGGGCAACCGTCTACGGGAACAAGGACCGGGCTGGCCATATGCTCTGGCTCGGCGTGCCGCGGAAGCTTTTTGAAGAATACGCGGTTCCTTCCCCGGCCAAGGACGAGGCCATGGAGCTCCTTAAAGAAGGCAAGTACGGCACGACCGTCTTCTATGACAAAGACCGCAATTTTAAGCGCTGGCTGCTGATGAAGCACATGTACCACAACTACTTCAAGGACTACCAGACCTACTTCAAGGTCAATAAGGAACAGTACTTCAGCCAAAACAAGTAAGAAATTCAAGACTTATGCACAGCAAAAAGAGGAATCTCACGCGAGATTCCTCTTTTTGGGCTTATTTTTAGGCCTGGCTTGTTTAAAAAATGTGGATAATCCGCAGGCAGATGTGCATAGCCTGCTCTTGGGCAGCTTTTCCCCAGCTGCGGTCGTCATGGGCCGCCACGTTGGCCAGGGAATCGGCCGTGTAGAGCAGCTGGCCGAATTCAACGCCCCGCTTGGCGGCAACGGCGGCCATTGAGGCACATTCCATCTCCACCACCTGGCAGCCTTCTTCGCGCCGGTACTCGACCATATCCCGGGTTTCACGGAAAAAGCCGTCCGTCGTCCAGGTCGTGCAGTGCTCATAAGGCAATCCCTGCTCTGCCAGTCCTTGGCCAATTTTTTCCACAGCAACTGGGTCAAGGTCCACATAGCGGCTGGCCGGCAGGTACTTGTAGGAGGTGCCTTCATCTCTCAGAGCCCGGGTTGGGATCAAGAAGTCGTTCTCCTTGATGTCAACCAAGGTCCCGCAGGAGCCAACGGCCAGGAATTTCCGGCAGCCAAGGGCGATTAAAGCGTCCATGAACTGGGCCGCCGCTGGACCGCCCAATGGCGCCCGGCACAGGCACAAGCGCTCTCCCTGATCCTTGATGACATAGATCGGACGCAGGCGGTCCACCGTAAGAAAGTGGTCAGCCACCGTGGCATTGACCTGCTCCGCGTATTCGTCGACTTCATCCCCTAAGAAGGCAAAGAGGCATTTTTCCGGCAGCTTGATACCCTTGGCGTCATGGCCTGGCTTCAGGACTTCCTGGGAAGTTGGGTCGTATTCCAAAATGGGCAGTTCGTTTTTTTCGATCATAATCCAGCTCTTTCTGTCTCAAATAAGTCAAGTATAGCAAGTTTTTCCCGCTCTTGGCAAAAGCGGGAATGCAGAATTCCAATATCATGATTATCAATTCTAAATTGACAATATCGAGTGCAAGAAGGTTTACAACTTCTCTGCCCCTTATATCTACTGTCTCGGGGCCGACATCACCAAGAGCAATTAGTTCAATTGTAATTGGCTTAACGTTTTTTTAAGATTGCGGAGCGCCAAACGGCGCTCTTTTTTTGGTCAAAAATAATAAAACGAGTCAGTTCCGTTTGGAACTGGCTCGTTTCTAGTTGCGAAGATTAATTAGTGGTGATTTCGATTAAGCGTGGTATTCGATTACGACGCAAACCATTGCGTTGGTGCCGCTGCCGTAGTGGCCAACCCCGATGTAAGCCGTGTGGTTGCCTGGGTCAACCATCATCTTGTAGTGGTCGTAAGTGCCGCTGATGTTAGTCAGGTTCTTTCTGGTCTTCTTAACGACGATTGCTACGTAGTCGTCCTTTTCAGCTTGCATGTTTTCCGTGAAGGTGTTGGTCAGGCAGAACTTCATTTCAGTCGTCGCGTCAGAGTTCAGACCGTTGTAGTAGCAAGCGTGCAGGGTTTCGCCGCCGTGGTAGATGATCTTGCCCTTAACGATTGGGTAGGTGTTAAGGTACTTTGGCAGAGCGTTGTAGCCGGAGTGGTCGTAAGTACCGGTAGTTACGTATTGCTTAGCCTTTTCAGTAGCCCGCTTGTCAAGGATTGCATTGTACTTGGAGTTCATCTTGACTGCCTTGACCCCAACCTTAGCCCGGAAGCTGTTGACAACGTTCAGGGCCGCTTTACGCAGTTGGTCTTGGCTGCTGTTAGCGGTGCTGGCCTTAACGACAGCAGTCTTGACAGCCGTGCACTTGATCTTGACCGTTTGGTTCTTGGTCTTGTTGGTTACCTTGACTGCCTTAACCTTCTTGGTGTTGGCTTCGTAGCCAGCTGCCTTAGGAGCCTTGTAGGACTTCCAGGTAGCAGTCGTCCACTTGCGGCCCTTCTTCTTTAAGATAGCGGTTTGCTTAACCTTGCCGTACTTGCCTGGCTTGTAAACCTTGATGGTCTGGGTAACTTTCTTGCTAGCTGCTTTTGCATATACTGGCTTTGGTGCTGAAGTTGCCAGCCCGAGGAGGGCTGCCAGAACTGTTACTGTGCGTTTTATTGTAAATCACCTATATCTACTTAATCTTCGTTATTACGCTTTTGTTATCTTTAAGCTATGATTATAGACGCTATTTAGCGAAAAAACGACAGTTTTGCGCAGATTTTTATTAGTTCTTAAACTTCCCACTTACAAAAGTGGGCTCGTACCTTGAAAATTCAATAGTTTAGCCAACAAAAAAGCACAA